>SFMJ01000090.1 GCA_004553095.1 Bacteroidales bacterium | reverse complement strand
TGGCAGGGTCTTCACCTGTAGCTCTCCATCTTGAAGAAAGCGCTGGTTGACGGTCGTAATCTCCAATTCGCCGCGTGCCGAGGGCTTAATGTTTTCCGCTACTTCCACCACCTTGTTGGGGTAGAAGTAGAGTCCTACCACAGCATAGTTCGATTTCGGATTTGCCGGCTTCTCTTCTATCGAAAGGCATCGGCCATCTTTGTCAAATTCCGCTACGCCATAGCGCTCAGGATCGTCTACCCAGTAGCCGAACACCGTTGCTTTGCTCTCCTCTTCGGCGGCCTTGACCGATTCTTTCAGCAACTTGCTGAACCCTGCCCCATGGAAGATGTTGTCGCCAAGCACCAAGCAGGCTGAGTCGTCGCCGATGAACTCTTTGCCGATGATGAAGGCTTGTGCCAAGCCGTCGGGCGAGGGCTGCTCTGCATATTGCAAGTTGATGCCATAGTCAGACCCGTCGCCAAGAAGTCGCTTGAACCCGGGAAGGTCTGCCGGTGTCGATATCAGTAATATATCGCGTATCCCTGCCAACATCAATACCGATATCGGATAGTACACCATCGGCTTGTCGTAGATCGGCAGTAACTGCTTGCTTACTCCTTTGGTGATCGGATATAATCTCGTGCCCGATCCTCCTGCCAAAACTATTCCCTTCATAGCTGTAGATTTAAGTTCGTCGTTTGCTTATCTTTATTTTCTATTCTAAGAACTCTTCCATAGCGCTCTTAAAAAAATCCCCGCCTCCCACTTTTAAAACGTGAGAGCGGGGACTTTTATTGTTAGTTGACCTTTTCCTTAGTTGACCTTTTCCTTGTTAATCTCCGTAGGTGTAGGTAGTGCCATAGCCATAACCGTAGGTGTAGGGGTTGCCATAGCGGCGTGCGTAGGAGTTGCTCGGATTCAAGGTGCCGTTGAGAACTATCGACATGTTGGGGAATTTGCCCTTTTCGTAGATATCGTTGATGCTCGGCAACAAGGAGAGTCGCAACACTCCGGCTCTGATCACGAAGATAGTGTATTGTGCATACTGGCTGATGATCGTCGAGTCTGCCACTACCTCGATCGGCGGACAGTCGAAGAAGATATAGTCGTAGTGCAATTTCAAGTCTTCGATCAGGGCGTGGAAGCGTTCGCTATACAGCAACTCGGTCGGGTTCGGCGGAATCGTGCCGACCGGGATCACCGACATGTTGGGACAGTCTTCCACGTCGTGGATGATCGCGGAGATGTCGGTAATTTGATTGGCCAAGTAGTCGGAGATACCCTTGGCGGGCGAGTCGATATATTTACTCAAGGTGGCCTTGCGCATATCCAAGTCGATCGCTACGACGCGCTTGCCCTTGATCGCAAAGCTCTTCGAGAGGTTGTAACTTACGAAGGTCTTACCACTACCCACATTGGCTGCTGTCAGCATCACTACTTTCGAGGTGCCGTCGTTGCCATACATAAATTCGATGTTGGTGCGTACCATGCGGAAGGCTTCGTTGATAGAGTTGCGATTGTTCTCTTTCACTGCCACCAAGGTCGGGTTCTCTTTCTCGCCTCTGCGACGCTTCAGACTCTGATGCTTGCCATAGAGGGGCAATTCGCCGGCAAAGGGTGCCTTCAAGTCTTTGATGTCTTGACGACCTCTCACCACTGATGTTGTCAACTCTTGCAACAGAAGGATGAAGGCCGGTATCGCCACACCAAGTGCCAGGGAGATGGCATAGATAATACCCTTGTTGGGCGAGATCGGACCGTTGGAACCATCCGGCTCTCTTACGATGCGAGTGTTGTAGGAGGTGAGTGCCTGCTGAAGTTGATTCTCTTCACGCTTCTGCAGAAGGTAGAGATACAGGGTCTCTTTCACCTTCTGCTGACGCTCTACGCTCAGCAGGTATTTGGCTTGCTTGGGGTTCGAGGCAATCTTCGAGGTGGCGGTGCCGTTGAAGCCCTCTTGGCTTCTGATTTGCTCGCCGAGTGAGAGTATCTCGTTGTCGATCGATGACATCAACGCCGAGCGCATCGCTGCCAATGCTTGATCCATTTCTGCCACCAAGGGGTTGCTCGTACTACTCTGTGATACCAAACTATTGCGCTCCAGAATCTTGGTGTTGTATTGTGCGATTTGTCCCGAGATGCTGGCGTTGGCGAGTCCGGCATTCGCCGGAAGCAGCTTGTTGTTGTTCTCCGTGTTGCGCAGGTAGTTGCGAATGTATTTCGCCATGTATTCCTGATTGCGAAGATCTTTCAGTGCCATCGAGGTCTGGGTGGCTTGACTCATATAGAGGGAGGCTGCCGCATCCACATCCGGTATCAAGTTCGCACTCTTGAAGGAGGAGATGTCGTCATCGACCGATCCAAGCTCTTTCTGCAAGAGGGCTACTCGCTCGTCGATGAATTTGCTCGAGTTGTCGGCCAGAGTGCGCTTGTCGCTCATCCAGCGGTCGTTGTAACTGGCTATGATCTGTCCCAAGATATCTTCGGCTCGCTGTGGGTTGATGTCGGTATAGTCCATCACCACCATATTGAATGACTTCTTGTCGGTGTCAGCTTTGAGACGACCCATCATCGACCCTGCCATGCCCTTGACAGTGCTATGGCTTACGCGCATCTCTTTGATCGGGGAGGTCTCGTAGGCCTTACCCGGAATCACTTCGATGCGGCCCAACGCTGTCTTCAGCGGGGTGCCGATGATCCCCTTCATCTCGGGGCGATTCATTTCCTTGCCACGTAGGGTAAGATCTTTGATGGTGTATTCGCCGTTGCTCCCCAGGATGATGGTGAAGGAGGCACTGTCATCTTCGGTCAGATCTAAAAACTCTACACTCACCGGAAGCTCGTTGCCATACACCAATTTGTCTCGGAAGGTATCTTCTACGAAGTATTGAGTGTTGAGCTTCAGTTTTCTTACTACGTCTCGCATCAAGTCGGGCGACTGGATGATCTGTATCTCATCCAGAAGGAAGGAGCCCGAACGGGCGATCCCAAGGTCGGAGAAGATCGCTTCGTTGGCCGACATAGATTTGCCATCGGAGTCGGTCTTGATCAATACGGCCGCTGACTTCTTATATGTCGGCGCTGTCTTCTGGATATGAATCCAGCCGATTGCTCCGCATATTATGATTGAGATTACGAACCAATACCATTTGCCAAGACAGATGAAAAGTATCTCGGTCGGCGTGATTTTAGGCTTGCGTGAACTTGTGGCGCCTGACGACACTGTCTGTGTCGCTGTGTTCATATCTATTAGTGTTGCCATGTGTTGTTGCTTACTTTATTATCAAGACTGCCATTGTGGCGATGAATGATGCAATCGAAATCCAGAATGCCGGGGTCATCACTGAGTTGCCGTTGGGTGTCGATTGTCTCGCTTTGGTCGCGTTGGGCTCTACATACACCACATCGTTCTGACGAAGATAATACACTGGCGAGTTGGTAAGTGCAGACCCGGAGTTCAAGTTTACCATATAGGTCTTCTGCACGCCATTCTCTTCGCGAAGCACACGGATGTTATCGCGCTTGCCATAGATGGTCAAGTCGCCTGCCGAACTCAGAGCATCGAGCAGCGTGTAGTTGTCGCGGGTTATCGCATAGCGCCCCGGTGAACTTACTTCTCCGATCACTGCCACTGACATGTTTATAAATTCCACTGTCACAATCGGATTCTTAGCCAAATCGCGACTTATCAGCTCGCGTTTGATATACTCAGCCATCTCTTCGCGTGTCATGCCGGCTACATAGAGTTTGCCAAGCACCGGGAAGTTTATGTTTCCTTTACTGTCGATGGTGTAGGGCATCACGTTGCCATCTCCTCCCGATGTGGACCCTTTTACACTGCCGTCGGCCGATGTGGACCCTAATCTGTTGGTCGCTACCGGAAGATTGAACAAGGCGTTGAGTCGGGAGTCTGTCGTACTTACCACGATTGATAGCTTGTCGTAGGGTTGCATCTTGATGGCGTTCAATGCCGGAATGATATTCTCTTGCCCATCTTGCAAATCTTGAAAGTAGGAGATTTTCTTGGTAGATGTGCACGATCCCATCGAAATTACCAATCCGATGAGTGCTGTCAGGTATATACTTTTAATTCGCATATTATATGCTCTTTTGGTTTCTACGGTTCTTAATTTCTTTTATCTATATCGTTCTATTTGTGTTGCACACTATTCGATAATCTTGATATATTGCGGAGATACATCCACCGCAGATATCAATGTGTCAGGCAGTTCTACCAGCAGCCGACGCTTGCGCATCCCCTTGATGGAGAGTAGGTTGCCGGTCATACCATCCAATGGTCCGCCTAAGATCATAACTCGCTTGCCCACCATCGCCGGAGTCAGCTCCGACGGCTTGTAGTAGAGCACATCGTCGGTCGATCTCGTGGCGCGGATGAATCTCTCCATATCTTCTTCCGACACCTCCATTGCCTTGCCGTAGGCTCCGCGTACGAAACGATATTGCAACGTAGGTATCCGCGATACCACCGGATCTAACGCCTCGCGACTCGACTTCACGAACAGCAAGTCATGGATCACCGGCACTCGCTCGCGTGTGCGCTTTATACCTCGCTTCACTACCTTCCATACCATCGGAGTATATACCTCATACCCATCGGCCTCAAGTAGCTTCCACGACGGCATCAAGGCATTCGAGCGGGTTAGGTCGCGCATTACATACCATGCCATATCTTTGATGTCTTCTTTTTGTCTCCTATATGGGAGCATCCGCATATTTTATCTCGCAAAATTACACATTATTCCACAATTTTGCAAACTTTAGATATATTAATTACCTTATATATTAATTACCTTTATTAATACTATCTTATTTTGCCCTCTATCTCTTTTTATTATCCCTTTTTGCCTCATCTGCTCTCTTTTTTAATTTTTTATCCCTTTTTTAATTTTTTATCTCTCCCCTTTTTACTTGTCTCTTTTGTTTGTTTTCATAATTTTTTTCGCTAATTTTGCATCAGTAGTTTCTAATCAGATCGTTTTTCGATCTTTTCAAAATTTTTTCACTTAATATGGCTAATAAACCTTTTCATTATCAGGAAATGTTCCCCCTCGGACCTGATACCACTGAGTATCAACTCGTCTCCAAAGATTTCGTTAAAGTCGAAAATTGGAACGGCCATGAAATGCTCGTCGTTGACCCTCAGGCCCTGACTCTGCTGGCTAATGTAGCCTCTCACAATTGCTCGTTTATGCTCCGCCGCGAACATAACGAGTTGGTGGCTAAGATCCTCCACGATCCCGAAGCCTCCGAAAATGATAAGTATGTCGCTCTTACCATGCTCCGAAATGCCGAAGTTGCCGCCAAGGGCGTACTCCCTTTCTGCCAGGATACAGGTACTTCAATCTGTGCCGCTTATAAGGGTCAGCAGGTATGGACCGGTTGCGACGATGAGGAGATGATCTCTAAGGGTGTATATAAGACTTATACTGAGAATAATCTCCGCTATTCTCAGAACGCTCCCCTCAATATGTATGATGAGGTGAACACCGGTTGCAACCTCCCGGCGCAAATCGAAATCCATGCCACCGAGGGCGATGAGTATAAGTTCCTCTTCGTGGCTAAGGGTGGCGGCTCTGCCAATAAGACTTATCTCTATCAGGAGACTAAGGCTATCCTTAATAAGAAGACTCTCGTGCCTTTCCTTATCGAGAAGATGAAGACTCTCGGCACTGCCGCTTGTCCTCCCTATCATATCGCTTTCGTCATCGGCGGCACTTCTGCCGAAGCCAATCTCGCCGCTGTCAAGAAGGCTTCTGTGAAGTATTACGACAATCTCCCCACTCAGGGCAATGAGTATGGCCACGCTTTCCGAGATGTCGAACTCGAGAAGGAGCTCCTCGACGCCGCCCACAATATCGGACTCGGAGCTCAGTTCGGCGGTAAGTATTTCGCCCACGATATCCGTGTGATCCGTATGCCGCGTCATGGCGCTTCTTGCCCCGTAGGTATGGGCGTCAGCTGCTCGGCCGACCGTAATATCAAGGCGAAGATCAACCGCGATGGTATCTGGGTCGAAAAACTCGATGAGTTCCCCGGTGAACTTATCCCCGAGGAGTTCCGCAATGCCGGCGAGGGTGAAGTCGTTAAGGTCGACCTCAATCGCCCCATGCCCGAGATCCTCGCTCTCCTCGATAAGTACCCCGTATCGACTCGCCTCTCGCTCAATGGCACCATCATCGTGGGTCGTGATATCGCTCACGCCAAGATCAAGGAACGCCTCGACGCCGGAGAGCCTATGCCTCAGTATCTCAAAGATCACCCCATCTATTACGCAGGCCCCGCCAAGAAACCGGAAGGCCTCCCCTCCGGTTCTTTCGGCCCGACTACTGCCGGTCGTATGGACCCATACGTCGATCAGTTCCAAGCCGCCGGTGGTGCTATGGTTATGATCGCTAAGGGCAACCGCTCGCAGCAAGTCACTGACGCTTGCCATAAACATGGCGGTTTCTACCTCGGTTCTATCGGTGGCCCCGCTGCCATACTCGCTCAAAATTCTATCAAGAAGGTCGAACTCCTCGAGTATCCCGAACTCGGAATGGAGGCTATCTGGAAGATTGAAGTCGAGAATTTCCCCGCCTTCATCCTCGTCGACAACAAGGGCAATGATTTCTTCAAGCAAATCAAACCCCGCTGCCCCGGCTGCACCAAGTAAGACTTTTTTATATAGTTTTTCATATTTTTATAGGGGTTGTGTCAAGTCCATCTCGACACAACCCCTTTTCCCTATGTTAGATAATATAAACAAAATTTATTGCCGCCGGATTATGCAATTTGCATCAGTATTCCCTGATATTCAAATTGTCGCACCAATGGCGCGACAATTGTCATGGTCTCATTTTCTGCAAGTTATGCCTATAGCGGATGATTTGGTACGCAATTTTTATTTGACAATGGCAGCAGATCAGCGATGGTCGAAACGAACACTAAAAGCCAAAATTGATGGAATGCTTTACGAGCGCACCGCAATAGCAAAGAAACCGGAGGAGGTGATTGCACATGATTTGGAGGAGCGAAAAAGATCTTGAAAGTGCTATTGTCGCAGAACTTCAACGGTTCATCACCGAGTTAGGCAACGATTTCGCTTTCTTAGCCAGACAGAAACGTATTATCGTTGACGATGAGGATTACTACATCGACTTACTCTTTTACCACCGCAGGTTACGCTGCCTAGTTGCTATTGACCTAAAACTTGGAAAATTTCAAGCCGCATACAAAGGGCAGATGGAACTCTACTTGCGTTGGCTGGAGAAATACGATATGGCAGAGGGCGAGAATAACCCCATCGGGTTGATTCTCTGTGCCGGCAAAAATGAGGAGCATGTCGAACTTTTGCATCTCGACG
>SFMJ01000089.1 GCA_004553095.1 Bacteroidales bacterium | reverse complement strand
GTTGCGGCAGTTGTGCATCTGTTTGCCCTAACGATGCTATCATCGAAGGCTAAACAATCTTGCAAAAGAGAAAATATCGGTTGCCTTCTTGTTCGGGAGGCAACCATATTTTTATCTTAGCGCGCGTTCCCGGTAATTTGGGAGTCGTAGCTTTGAGCCGATTTATCATTTCTCTGTTTTTACCTGTTGTGATATCAGTTTTCTTCAAAACAATTTTGTAATGGACCCTCAGATCATAAAAGTCATCAATAAGAGCAACAATCCGTTGCCACAACCGAGCACACCCGATGCCGCCGGCATGGATGTGCGAGCCTATCTCCCCGAGGGGGATGTGACCATCCCCCCGATGGGTCGCGCCCTGATCCCCACCGGACTCTTCATGCAGCTCCCCTCCGGCTATGAATGTCAGATCCGCCCACGTAGCGGCTTGGCGCTGAAACATGGCATCACCGTGCTCAATACTCCCGGCACTATCGACGCCGACTATCGCGGCGAAGTGGGAGTAATATTAATCAACCTCAGCTCCGAGCCTTTCACCATCACCAGCGGCGAGAGAATCTGCCAAATGGTGATCAATGAGTGTGTCAAAACTTCATGGCAGCAGGTCGAATCGCTCGATAAGAGTGAACGAGATGCCGGCGGATTCGGTCATACCGGCAGAAAATAAGGGATTCCCCCAACTATGAATAGAATGGTTAAATATTTCGTGTCGGCACTCGCCTTGCTGATGATGCTTACCGCTTTCGCCGGTAAGCCCGACCCGGCGATGAGGCGTAAGGCTAACTATTATTACAATGCCGCAATCCGCAGCGAGATCGCCAAAGACTATCCCGCCGCTCACGAACTTTTCCGAAAGGCTTACCTTACCGACACTACTTTCAATGAGGCGGCTCTCGGTTATGGCCGATATATGCTCATCAATATGTATGACTCGATAGGAAATCCCGGTTGTATGACCAAGGCATGCCGACTCATGAGAAAGTATATCGACGCCAACCCCGACGATGCCCGCGAGGCTATAATCTATTGCAATATCCTCAGAATCAGCAATGACTCCATCTCCGAGGATATCGATGTGCTCGAACGTGCTTACAGCCATAACACCGACAATACCGACCTGCTCGATGCCCTCGAATATGCCTACGTCATCCACGAAAACTATCCGATGGCTATCGACGTGCTCCGTCGATATGAACGCCTCAAGGGTGTGAATTACTCTGTCTCGACACGTAAAGCACAGTGCTACATGATGATGGGAGATAGTATCTCCGCCTTAAAAGTGATGGATAGCCTCGTTATCGCCGAGCCTCATAATATGCTCTCTTATATGATGAGGGCTGCTTTCTATCAAGAAGCGGCCAACCTCGATTCCGCCATCTGCGACTATCGTCGCGCTGAAAAGATCAACCCCGACTCCGGCCAACCCAAATATGGGCTGGCAATGTGCTATCAGGCTCTCGGCGATTCCGTAGCATACGACTCGCTGATGGCCGAAGTCATGAGGGCTGAAGATATCGACGTCGCCGATAAAATCGAATGTATGAGATCTTACGTGATAGATAATATCAGAAATCAAAATGGCAAACGCTCGGATGATATGATGGATGTTCTCCTCAAGCAATATCCCCTTAATGCGGATGTGCTCGAATTTGCCGCTATTTATGCCGCTGTCAAATCCGACACCAAGGCTGCCGAGGAGTATATGAGTTATGCCATCGATATCGACCCCGCCAAAGAGGAACGTTGGCTCAATCTGATTTATTATCAGATGCAAAATAATACTCCGGAACGTGCCATCGAGAGTTATCATAGATCCAAGAAATATCTCCCCGACTCGCAGGGCCTTAGAAGAACTTGCGCTATTATCTATGCCCAAACCAAGGAGTATCAGAAGTCTAACGATCTCTTTATGGAAATAATCAAATCGATTCAACCTTCACTCCGCCCCGATAGCATCATCACCCGGAATGATATCCGCCGCGACATCAGTTACGGCGATCTCGATCTCTTGCTGACATCGCTCAATAGCATTGGCAATAATTACCACTCGCTCGGCCGCATGGAGGATTGTTATCGCACTTTCGACAATGCCCTCGCCATCGACCCTGACTATCATGAGGTCGCCAACAATTATGCCTATTTCCTCGCGCTGAAAGGCGACGATCTCAACAAGGCTCTCGAACTAAGCCGTAGGTCTCTGACAGGGAGCGATCGAGACTATTATGTATATCTCGACACTTACGCCTGGATATTGTATAAACTGGGCCGCTATGAAGAGGCTCTCGCTCCTATGGAGAGGGCTATCAATGGCGAAGACCCTATGAGAGACAAGGATCTGACCTACGATCTCTTCGACCATTATGGCTGTATCCTCTTGGCGCTCGGCCGTAAAGAGCCGGCTTATCGCGCCTGGGAGAAAGCCATCGACTTAATGAAGCAAGATAATGATACCGACAATCCAGATTATGCTGACATCATCGCCCGTATGAAGGAGATCGAGGATGATGTCCTTAAAATTACTGAGGCTGCCGGCGGTGGGGAGGCGACAGAAGCAGATGACACCTCCGAATTAAACGATGTGGTCGAAAAGATGGTCAAATGATATAGCAAAACCTGCCTAACTCAGATATATGATGAAGAAATTTTTACTTATATTTTCCCTGTTGCTCTTCTCGACGTCAGCCATGATCGCTGCCGACGATAACGCTGACCCATTCCTGCATAACCTTGCCGATAGTTATAAGGAGTGGCATAATGTGGAGTTCAGCGGCAAGTTGCATTGCTCTCTTCTCCCCCTCTCCCCCTCTGTCAAGATATATATGGAGAAGGATTCGTTGATACAGATCTCGGTGCGCGTATCGCTGATGGGGGAAGTGATGCGTGTGGAGGTGAACCCTCGCGAAGTGGTGGCTGTCAACAAGATGAAGGGAAACTACTTCTGCCAGCCTTTGGCACAAGTGTTCAAGCATGACCCATACGCCCTGAGCGAATTGCAGAGCATTTTCATGGCTCGGGTCATCGTGCCCGGCAAGGGAGAATTCTCTCCTCAACTTGTCGATGCGTTCAACTTTGTCAAGGATGTCGACGGAAACTATGTGCTCCTCCCCAATTCCGAGGATCTTACTTCATGGGTAAATTATGGATTCTTGGTCGATCCCTCCTATCGAACCCTCGCCTTGATGACCTTAATCTCCGGCAAGGGTAGCGCCGATCTGATCTATACTTACAAGCAGAACACTATGAGCATGGATATCTCGCTCGATATTAACGACAAGAAGATGAATGCCCAACTCGAGTTCTCTTCTGTGAAATATGGCGGATCTCCTATGTCGGCTATCAATTACAAGAAATATACTCGTCTCAACAGCCTGCGTGAGATGATCAAAAATATACTCTGATCGGTAAAGAATGTCGCGTAATATATTAATATACCTTATTATTGTGGCTGTAACGGCTCTCGTGCCGCTACCCGATGCATACGCCCGGACTTCTAAGAGCAAGTCTAAAAGCACCACTACTGCCACCACCGGCAAATCTTCTTCCAAGAAGAGTTCGGGCAAGAAGTCCTCTTCCAAGAAGAGTTCTTCCAAGAAATCCTCAAGCAAGAAGAGTTCTTCCAAGAAATCCTCAAGCAAGTCGAAGAGGGGGGGCAACTCCAAGCCGGAGACCTCTGCCGAGATGAAGCAACGCGAGGAGTCAACACGGCGTGAGATAGCCCAAACCAAGGAGGAAATCCGCAAGAATGATGCCGAAGTGAAGAAGAACCTCTCCGAACTGGGTCGCCTCGAGGGGGATATCGCTCAGGGCAAAAAGAAGGTCGAAGAGTCGGGCCGTCGTGTCAGTGTCTTGCAGAGCCGTATCGACCAACTCTCTGCCAATATCGCCAACGAAGAGGAGCAACTCAGCCGCCTTCGTGCCGAGTATCTGAAGACGGTCAAGAAGATGCGCACCAAGCGCAAGAGTATGTCGACCTTGGCTTTCATCTTCTCTGCCAAGAGTTTCAATGAGGGACTACGCCGTATGAGGTATCTGAAGGAGTTCGGCGACTGGCGCGACCGCTGCAGTGCCGACATCAATAAGCGTGTGGCCAAACTCCGCAAGGAGTCGCAGGAGTTGTCGCAAACCAAGGATATGCACTCCCGCGCCTTGGCTGCCGATATGAAGGCACAACAGGCTTTGCAGGCTCAATACGACCGCCAAGATGCCATCGTCGTCGAACTCAAAAAAAATGGCGATGCTCTCCGCTCCCACCTCGCCAAGAAGCAGGCGGAAGCCAATTCGCTGAAGAGCCGCATCTCCGCCCTGATCGCTGAGGAGCAACGACGCGCTCAAGCCGAACAACGTGCCCGCGAGAAGGAACAAGCCGAGGCCGAACGACGCGAACGAGAGGCCCGCCAACAGGAGGAACGTCGAAATGCCGAACTCCTCGCCGAGCAAAATAAAGCCGAACAGGAGAAAAAACAAGAGAAATCTCAAGAGAAAAAACAGGATAAGAAGGATCAAAAGAAGCAAGATAAGAAGAAGTCTGACAGCAAGAAGCAAGATCAGAAGAAACAGACCACCAAGACTCCTGATAAGAATAGCAATAAGGGGGATCTTGCCAAGAAGGATGATAAGGATGTGAGTTATGCAGAGGCTCGCCGTCGCAAACCGCGTAGCCAGGATAAGGCGAAGCCTTCCGCTTCGTCGTCAAGTTCGGGCGGCTCGTCGGTGAGCAAACCATCTGCCGGCAAATCTTCACAAGGGGGATCGAATTTCGCCTCGATGAAGGGTGCGCTGCCTCGTCCTGTCTCCGGAACTTTCCGCGTGGTGAGCCATTTCGGCCTCAACACCCTCCCCGATCTCCCCAATGTGACTTACGACAACCCCGGCATTGATGCCGAGGTGGCGAATGGGGCTACGGCGCAGGCTGTATATGCCGGAAAGGTGTCGGGTGTCTATAAGATCCCGGGGTATTCTACGGTGGTGATCGTAAGTCATGGCGATTATTATACCGTCTATGGCAATATCGCCTCGACAAGCGTCAAGGTGGGTGACTCGGTGAAGCAGGGACAAGCCCTCGGAAGTGTTGGCAGAAGTGAGGATGATCCCTCGCGTAGCAGCATCCACTTCGAGGTGTGGAAAAACCGCGAAAAACTCGACCCGCAGGGGTGGATCCGTTGATCGCCTCTTTTATCCCGGTTATGTGTCTTTTAACCCTATATTGATCGTTATGAGTGAGTGGAAGTTAGTGAAATATGATGGCTCGGAGTCGTCGCGCCGACGTTGGAATGAGTTTGTGCTCCTTTCGCGCAATGCCACATTCCTGCATCTTCGCGATTATATGGATTATCATGCCGACCGCTTCGCCGATTGCAGTTGGTTGGCGTTCAAGGGAAATCGCTTGCTGGCTATGCTCCCCGCCAATCTGGCTGACGATGGTACCCTCTGTTCGCATGGCGGACTGACCTACGGCGGTTGGATCCTTCCCCCTGCTCATCTCGATGGAGCCGATCTCTTGGAAATATTCACCGAGGCTTGCCGCGTATGGCGTAATGCCGGCATCCGGGCGTTGGACTATAAACCGATCCCTTATATCTATTGCCGGCAACCATCGCAGGAGGATGAATATGCCCTCTTCCGTCTCGGCGCTACACTGAGTGAATGCAATCTCAGCGCTACTATCGACCTTCGTAACCCGGGGCAACTCAATCAGTTGCAACGTCGTCATCTCGCCGCTACCTCTCGTCTTGATGTCAAGGTGGAGGAGACGCGTGATATCGATCTCTTTATGGCGATGCTCGCCGAGTGCCTTCGTGAGAGGCATGATACATCACCGGTGCATAGCCCCGAGGAGATGAAGTTGCTCGCAGATAGATTTGCCGATAATATTCGCTTTTACGTCACTATGCTCGATGGCGAACCGCATGCCGGAGTATGTGTCTACGACACCGGGAGTGTCGCTCATACCCAGTATATAGCCACTACCTCACGCGGCCGTGAACTTAACCTGCTCACTCCCTTGATGGTATATCTGATCCGTGAGAGATATGCCGACCGGGCATATCTCGATTTCGGCATCAGCAATGAGGACCATGGACGCGTCCTCAACGCAGGCCTCCTCCGCCAGAAATATTCCTACGGCGCCACCGCCACCACCTACACCCGCTATCACCTCACCCTTTAGAACGTGCTCCTTAGTAAACATTAAGTTCTCTTATGATGAATGTCGCCAATATTGATTATTTGCGTGTAAAGAAGAGAGACCTTCTTCTAAAACGCTATGAGATCTTCAAACGCAATAACAAGCCACTCAGAGTGGTAGAAATTGACGATGGAACGGTGATCCCCTTTGTGCCGAACATGTGTAATGATGGTTCTTACGAATGTGGAGTGCTAAATGATCAATTTAACTTTATCCCCGAATCGGGAGATATTGATTTCCCTAATCTTGTAGAGGATTATGGAAGAGAACATTCCGCTGAGACCGGTCAAGAACTGACAGTAATGTATTGTGGACATTTGACAGGGCATTGGGGGCATTTTATTACAGACAACCTGTCTCGCTTATGGGCAGCAGTAGATGGTAAATATGAATTTGATAGGATTGTATTCGTCCGTCAACCGGGGGAAAATAATACTCCTGTCGGCAATATATTGGAGTGCCTGAAGATGTTGCATTTAGACTCGAAGATAGACATTATAGAGAGTCCGGTTCGCTATAAGAAAATTTTGGTGCCTGAGTCAGGATGCATCCCACGACACCATTTCAGCTCGGATACTACTCGAGTGTATGACCTAATAGCAGAAGAGGCTATGAAGGGGGCTTCTGATGATTATCCTGACAAGATCTTTATGAGTCGCTCCAAACTTGACAAAGCCCTTAAAGTAGAATATGACCTGAAATGGTTTGATCGGTTTTTTTTGAGCAACGGATATGCGATCATATATCCTGAGCAACTTGATATTAAAGATACTATCAGATATATAAGGAAAGCCCAAACAGTGGCGGCTTTCTCCGGCACACTTCCTCACAATATGCTTTTTGGTAATCCCGG
>SFMJ01000088.1 GCA_004553095.1 Bacteroidales bacterium | reverse complement strand
TTAAATTTTTGAGGGTCGGAGGGTCGCCCGGCGGATTACAATCTCCAAATCACCCTGCCACCACCCCTAAGATTCTAACTGATTAGGGGTATGGATTGGGGACTCGTGCATAAAAATTTGGTGGATTATGCTTTGGGAAATATAATATTGGAGGGGGGATGACGTTTTTTTATTGATGAATAAAACGTTTTTATATAGTTTTGTTGTAGTTGTTACCCTGATTTGCGGGTTCTGCTTTTCTGCTAAGGCTGATAATGTTCGTATCTCGGGCAAGGTGGTCGATAGCGAGGATAAGCCTATCGAGTTTGCTACCGTGCGTGTGGCGAACAGCGCAATCGGTACCAACACCGACTTGAAGGGTAATTATTCTCTCTCGATGGCCCAAAAGGATACCCTCGAGGTGATCTATAGCTGTATCGGTTTTAAGGCAGTGCACCATAAACTGATACGTCCCAAGGGTGAACTGACTCTGAATATACGCCTTTATCCACTTGATGTCGACCTTAAGGAGATCGAGGTGATCGGCTATCGACAGAATAGCAATGGTATGCAGACTCTCAACACGGAGAGTTATAAGTTGTCGCCCGACGTGTCGGGAGGTAGCGTTGAGGCTCTTATCACCACCATGCCGGGTGTCAATTCCTCTAATGAGATGAGTTCTCAATACTCTGTGCGTGGAGGCTCTTTCGATGAGAACTCGGTCTATATCAATGGTATGGAACTCTATCGTCCTCAGTTAGTGAGGAGCGGTCAGCAGGAGGGTCTGAGTGTGATCAACCCCAATATGGTGGGTAATATCAAGTTCTCTACCGGTGGTTTTCCGGCTCGTTATTCCGATAAGATGTCGTCAGCACTCGACATTACCTATCGCGAACCGGAGGCTTTCGAAGGGGCGGTTGACCTCAGCCTGATGGGTGGGTCGCTCACCATCGGCAATAATACCGGCAAATTCTCCCAACTCTCCGGCATACGATTCAAGAAGAACAATTCGCTCCTCTCTTCGATGGAAACTAAGGGTGAATATGATCCTACTTATCTTGATTTTCAGACAAATATGAACTATAAGCCCAACGACCGTTGGACCATCAATCTCCTTGGCAATATCTCCATCAACCACTTCAACTTCAAACCGCAAGATCGCGAAACTACCTTCGGCACGATGGACAATGCCAAGAGTTTCAAGGTCTATTTCGATGGCCTCGAGAAGGATAAATTCGAGACATATCTCGGGTCTTTGCAAGCCACCTATCGTCATAATCGAGCCACCTCCTTTACACTCGGTGTGGCAGGTTTCCTCTCCAATGAGTTGGTGACCTACGACATCTCGGGCGAGTATTGGCTCAATGAGGCGGGCACGGCGGGTGCCGAGGGTATCGGCGGCGAATTGGGTGTCGGTAAATATATGGAGCACTCACGCAACCGACTCAAAACATCGGTAATTCAGGTCTCGTTCAAGGGTACGACGAAATATCGCATCAACAATTTCTCGTATGGTGTCGGTTATCAGGGGGAGCATTTCCGCGACCGCACCAAGGAGTGGGAATGGCGCGACTCCGCCGGTTATAGTCTGCCGACGATCCCCGAGGGTGTGCATCTAATCTATAACTTGAGTTCAAAACAAGATATCTCCATCCATCGTTTCCACTTCTATGTCGAAGATGCCCTCTACCTGAGCAGCAATTTCGCCTATATGACACTCAACGCCGGATTGAGATATTCTTACAATAGTTTCAACAAAGAGTCGTTGGTTTCTCCTCGCGTCAACTTCTCACTCAACCCGGTGAATTATCCCAACTGGTATTATCGTATCGGTGCAGGACTCTACTATCAGTCACCATTCTATAAGGAATATCGCCGGACGGTGGAAGATGATCTTGGGAATAGCTACATTACCCTCAATCGTAACATCAAATCGCCTCGAAGCATCCAGGTGATCATCGGTGCCGACTACACCTTCCGCGCCATGAATCGCCCCTTCAAACTCACCGGCGAGGCATATTACAAGAATATGGCAAACCTTATCTCTTACGAGTATGACAACTTGAAGATCAACTACTCAGGTGTCAATGATTCTAAGGGATATGTGATGGGGCTCGACTTCAAACTCTTCGGCCAGTTCGTCGAGGGTAGCGACTCGTGGATCAGTTTTTCGCTGATGAAGACACAGCAGACACTCAATGGCAAGAACGTGCCCCTGCCCAGCGACCAGCGTTATGCCGTCAATCTCTACTTCACCGACTACTTTCCGAAATTTCCGAAGTTGAAATTCTCACTTCGCGGCATCTTCTCCGATGGTCTGACCATGACACCGCCTCATACCAGCCGTTCGGAAACCTACTTCCGTGCCCCGGCTTATAAACGTGTCGATATCGGCCTCAGCTGGCAATTCGTCGGTGCACCCTCCGACAAGAAACGCCCCACCAACTTCTTGCGACATTTCAAGAGCATTATACTCGGCTTTGACGTGTTCAACCTCCTTGACATCTCTAATGTAAGTAGTTATTATTGGGTCACCGACGTCAACAGCATGCGTTATGCCGTGCCCAATTACCTGACACGTCGACAGTTTAATGTAAGCCTGAATGTAGAGTTTTAGAACTCTCTAAATATCATAAGAGCGCTCTTAGCTTCCGCAAAATCGAAAACTTTTCAATATAGTATGCCATCATTTTTGCAAAAGTGATGGCATTTTTGTAAATTCGCGTATAAATCGAAAATAAGATGATACAGAAACCAAGCATTCCGAAGGGTACACGCGACTTCTCGCCGATCGAAATGGCGCGTCGTAACTATATCTTCGACACGATCAAACGTAACTTCAAACTGTTCGGTTACAAGCAGATAGAGACACCTGCCACAGAAAATCTATCGACTCTGATGGGTAAATATGGTGAAGAGGGAGACAAACTTCTCTTCAAGATTCAGAACTCGGGAGATTTCTTGAAATCATGCTCGGATGAGGACTTGGCAGAGCGCAATCTCGTGAAATTGACCAATAAGATGTGTGAGAAGGGTCTTCGTTATGACCTTACCGTGCCATTTGCTCGATATGTCGTGCAGCACCGTAACGATCTGACCATGCCCTTCAAGCGCTACCAGATACAGCCGGTGTGGCGTGCCGACCGTCCGCAGAAGGGTCGCTATCGTGAGTTCTATCAGTGTGATGCCGACGTGGTCGGTTCAGATTCGCTCCTCAATGAGGTGGAACTCCTCTCTCTTATCGACAAAGTATTCTGCGAACTGAAGATTAATGTAGCGGTAAAGATCAACAATCGCAAGATCCTACAGGGTATCGCCGAAGTAATAGGTGAGGCCGACAAGATCATCGATATCACAGTGGCTATCGACAAGATTGACAAGATCGGACTTGAGAACGTCAATGCCGAACTTCGCGACAAGGGTCTCAGCGAAGAGGCTATCTCGGCACTTCGCCCTATCCTCGAACTCTCGGGCGATAACGATGCGAAGTTGGCTACCATGCAAGAGATCCTGAAATCGTCGGAAGTCGGCATGAAGGGTATCGAAGAGATGCGCACCGTGATGGGTGGCATCGACGCCTTGGGTCACACTGCCAAGATGGAGATAGATATCTCCTTGGCACGCGGCTTGAACTATTACACCGGTACGATCATCGAGGTCAAGGCACTCGACGTGCAGATCGGCAGTATCACCGGCGGCGGCAGATATGACAACCTCACCGGCGTGTTCGGCATGTCGGGACTCTCGGGTGTCGGTATCTCCTTTGGCGCCGATCGCATCTACGATGTGCTCTGCCAACTCGACCTCTTTCCCAAAGATCTCGACCAGACTGTCAAGATCCTCTTTATCAATTTCGGTGAGAAAGAGGCTATGCAGTCGATGAAATATGTCAAGGCTATGCGCGAGGCAGGCATTGCCGCTCAGGTATGCCCCGACAATTCGAAGATCAAGAAGCAGATGTCGATGGCTGACAGCGACCATGTGCCTTACGTGGCATTCGTCGGCGAGTCTGAACTCGACAAGGATTGCATCGTGATCAAAGATATGGCAAGCGGCGAACAGAAAAGTTATACACTCGCCGAGGCTATCGAACTATGTAAATAAAAAAGATAGGGGAGTGGCATGAGTATATGTCACTCCTCTAACATTACTCCCCTTATCTTAGAAATGGACAACATAACCCTCGACGAACTGTTATATCTTCGTCCCAACTATCCGGAGCACACCAAGCATGACGAATTTTTCCTCGACTTGGCGAATCGCTTGCTCCATGACACGATTGACCTGCCATATCGCGAAGATATGCCGGAAGATATCGCCAAACGAATGGCATTGACCCTGAACGGGTATATGGAGGATATCTTGGCAGATGCAGGGCTCTGGCGCTCTTTTATCGAAGAGTGCCGCTATCTATATGGCTATACATTGCCCTTTTATGAGGTGTCGGATGATTATGTCGATTATGAACTGAATCGCGAGGATGTCCGATTCTTGGTGTGGTATGTTACCGCCACTCTCTGGCAGGAACGGAGACTCATTTCCCCCTACGATGAGAAACTTCTCGAATATGCCGACAGATGTTATGAGATTCTGGATATGGTGTATGACGATGCACCGGTGGCTGAAGGCTATCCATTGGCACGCAATCTCTCTTTCAAAGATCCGGAAGATACCGAGGAACTGTATGATCTGAGTCGTTGGCTATTTCTACACTCCTATCTTCTTACCCCCGCCTTCGGTACGACACTTGCTGAGATTATCTCGGAGATTGATATGAACGATCCGGAGGGTGAGACTATCCTCAATAAGCGGCTCGAAGAGGCTATGTTCGAATTGCCTACCGGTCCGTTGGCACTCTACACCACCGAATGGCTTCACCTCCTCGTGGAGGGTGGACATGTCGAACCACAAGAGAATCATTCGGATAAGATCCATCCCTATTATGAGAAATTTTGTGCCGGTTCTGCAGGCAAGGAGATTATGTTCTTCGACCGTTATGAGAAGATGAATGATTTCTTCATCGATACGCTCGGTTGGGAGAAGGGAAAGGAGCACCTCGACCAGGTGAAGGGTGCTGATGATTACATCTTGATGGTAAATCGCGAGAAGGGTATGCTGATGGCATGCAATATCGCTCGCTGTGTCAACACGCCGGACAATCCCTATTACGACCCGGATTATGCCAAAGAGCATGCCATCACACTTCTTACCGACAGGGGGAGATGTCCCGGCGACCTCTTGCAGATGATCTTCCGTCAGGGTTGGCTCACCGATGCCCTCTTTGCCGGAAGCTCAGATCCCTCAGAGGTAAGCAAGCATCAAGACTTGATAGCAAGATGCTTCTTGCAGTTATATTACAGAGGGGATTAAGGAACGCGCTCTAAACGCTATTTAAACGCGCTCTAAACGCTATCTAACAGTTAAAAATAATTTTAAGACAAATACCATAACTCAGTATGAAACAATCAATAATACTTCTATCAGTTATTGCTTTTGCACTCAATCTGTCTGCACAGACCACTCGCGAAGAGATGGCTGCGGATCTCAATAAGACCGGAGGCGTCTATTATGCCTACCCTACAGTAGAAGCAGACAACACACCGGCACCCAAAGGTTACAAACCCTTCCACATCAGCCATTATGGTCGTCACGGTTCGAGGTATCTTATCGGCGACAATGACTATCAATGGATGGCAGACCTTATGCATAAAGCCAAGGATGCCGATGCCCTCACACCGCTCGGAGTGCGATTCATGACAGACCTTGATTCGCTGATGATAGAGACACGTGGTCGTGGTGGCGATCTCTCCCCCTTGGGTCGTCGTCAGCATCGCGGCATCGCTTCGCACATGATCGCAAACTATCCCGAGGTGTTTACCGACAAATCTTATATCACGGCGAGAAGTACACTCGTGCCGCGATGCATCCTCTCGATGGCTGCCTTCTGCGAACGACTCAAAGAGGTCAACCCTCGCCTTGAGATTAATATGGAGTCTTCCAATCGCAATATGATCTATATGTGCCATAGCACCAAAGAGTCTGACGAGTTCAACGGCAAACATGGCTGGTGGCAAGAGGTCTATAAGAAGTTTAAGGAGGCTAATACACATCCCGATAGAGTAGTGGCATCGGTCTTCAAGGATAAGGACTTTGTGGAGAAGTATGTTCGACCCGATGACTTTATGTGGGGTATCTATTGGTTGGCGTCGGATGCTCAGAACACAGAGGGTAAGATAGACTTCTATCATCTTCTCACAGCAGATGAGCTCTTCGATCTCTGGCAATGCTTCAATGCCGTGTTCTATGGCCAGCATGCCGACTATGCACCGGCAAATGGTGTCCATCTTCAAGATGCAGCCAACCTTCTCAATAATATCATTGACACAGCCGACGAGGCTATCAAGATGGATAAGCCATCGGCAGCGTTGCGTTTCGGACATGATGGCAATGTGGTGCCCTTGACAGCGTTGATGCACTTGGAGCATTGCGATGCCGTAATCGAGCGACCGGAAGATTTCTACAAGGGATGGTGCGACTGGAAGGTATCACCGATGGGTGCCAACATACAACTGATCTTCTTCCGCAATCCGAAGAGTGACAAGATCTTGGTGAAGATCTTGCACAATGAGAAAGAGACCAGAATACCGGTTTCGACCGATATATGGCCCTACTACGACTGGAAAGATGTAAGAGCCTACTTTAAGAGTTGCATCAAATAAACCGAACCTTCGAACGAAAGAAAAATTATGAAATTGATGAAAAAGATTTTCATAACGATAATGGCGATAGTAACAACACTATCGCCATTGGCATCCCACGCCAACGAAATCGATCCCAAATTCTACGATATTTCGATGGGGGCAAACAATAATTTGTGGGAAACAAATGATGAATGGCTTACCGAATTGGAATCAAAAAAATCTATTTTCGGTGCTTATTGGAAAACCAAGGTTATGCTATTCTCTGATTACCTACGACTTGGACCACCGGCTTCCATAGATTATACATCAGAATTATACACTGTTTCACCTATTCCTAATGGTATTAGTAGTTTACGGTTGAATGTGGTTTATACAGCCAATGATTTGATGAGTTACGTAGCCGGCGCAGATCTTGTTGTATCTAAGAATAAAGATTTCTCAGATCCTTTGTTCGTGATACATCATGATACTTCCGAAGATACTTATCCTCATCTTTG
>SFMJ01000087.1 GCA_004553095.1 Bacteroidales bacterium | reverse complement strand
TAAGTTACAAACAAAGTAGAAAGTCTACACATACCCCCCGATATTTTTATAGATATGTTTAATTTAAAACCTAAACAAGGGAATAGTCCGAAGATGAAGGGTGTATCTAATATATTTTGGATGTATGCCGCCATCATCATAGGTCTTTTTGCCCTCTATTATTTTCAAGACAGTTCACAAGTTCAGAAAGTGAATTGGACCGAATTTGAGGATGCAGCCGGCAAGGGATACATCACTAAGATTACGGTCAACATGCAAGACAATTCAGCCACGGCGACAGTCACTGAGCAGGGAGCCAAGTCTCTGAAGTTTAAAGACACTAATGTGCCGGGTGATAAGAAGATAAATACCATCATTCCCTCATCCGAGAAACTTCAGGATAAGATCGATGCATGGAATGTCGCACTCGTGCAAGAGGGCAAACCGGAGATCGTAGTAGCCTACGACAAGGGGAGCGACTTTATGAAATTCCTATGGTATTTCGGACCGATCATCGTCTTCTTCATCCTGATTTATTTCCTCTCGCGACGTATGTCAGGTGGTTCCGGAGGCCCCGGTGGCATCTTCAGTGTGGGCAAATCGAAGGCCACGGTATTCGACAAGAATAATGGCACAAATGTCAAATTCAAGGATGTAGCCGGTCTGGCAGAAGCGAAAGTGGAGGTAGAGGAGATTGTGGAGTTTCTGAAGAATCCACAGCGCTACACCGAATTGGGTGCCAAGATCCCACGCGGTGCACTCCTTATCGGTCCTCCGGGTACAGGTAAGACCCTTCTGGCGAAGGCAGTAGCGGGTGAAGCTAACGTGCCCTTCCTCTCCATTTCCGGTTCGGACTTCGTGGAGATGTTCGTAGGTGTGGGTGCCGCACGCGTTCGCGACCTTTTCAAACAAGCCAAAGAGAAGGCACCCTGTATCATCTTTATCGATGAGATCGACGCTGTGGGTCGTGCTCGCGGTCGCAACCCGAATTTGGGATCGAACGACGAAAGAGAGAATACCCTCAACCAGATGCTCACCGAGATGGATGGTTTCCAGTCGAACAATGGTGTGATATGCCTTGCAGCGACCAACCGCGTCGATATGCTCGACCAGGCATTGCTCCGTCCCGGACGTTTCGACCGCCAGATCTTTGTCGACCTCCCCGAACTCAGCGACCGTGAAGAGATATTCCAGGTTCATCTCCGCAATATAAAGTGCAACAGCAAGTTGGATATCAAGCAGTTGGCACGCCAGACGCAGGGATTCTCCGGTGCGGATATTGCCAATGTCTGCAACGAAGCCGCTCTTATAGCCGCCCGCAATCATAAGAAGATGGTGGAATTCAGCGACTTTATGGCAGCCGTGGATAGAATCGTCGGCGGTATGGAGAAGAAATCGAAGATCATCACCGAAGAGGAGAAGCGAGCCATAGCCACTCACGAAGCGGGACATGCCACAGTATCGTGGATGACCAAATATGGGAATCCTTTGGTTAAGGTGACGATAGTGCCTCGCGGCATGGCTCTCGGTGCGGCATGGTATGCACCCGAAGAGCATCAAATTATGCCGACCCAAGCTCTCCTTGACACTATGTGCGGACTCCTCGCCGGTCGCGCTGCCGAAGAACTCTTCTTAGGCCAGATCGGCACCGGCGCAAGCAACGACCTCGAGAGATGCACCAAGATAGCACGTTCTCTCGTGATGGTGTATGGTATGAGCGACGTACTACCCAATATCAACTACAATGACTCGACCGGCACGGAGATGAGCTTCACCAAGCCATATTCCGAAACAACGGCTACGCTGATCGACGAAGAGGTGAAACGCATCATCAATGAACAGTATGAGCGTGCCAAGTCCATCCTTACTGAGTATGCCGAGCAACATAATAAGATTCGTGACCTCTTGGTAGAGAGAGAGGTGATATTCCATGATGATGTCGAGGCAATCCTGGGCAAACGTCAATGGAAATCACGCACCGAAGAGATCATCGAATTAAACGAAAAAGAGAAAAAAGCCTTGGAGAATAAGCCCACAGCTGAAAACTCCGAGGGCAAACCGGAGAGTGATGATGACGGCACTCCCCCACCATTCACTCACTGAGATAAGCAAAAATAATTGAGTGTAAAAGCGCCACACTCAATTATTTTTGCCACTTTTGAAAACTGAAATATCAATTTTGGTTTTCAATATTACTCAATATTGGTAGAATAGGCGCATTTTAAGAATATTTAGGATTATTTTTAGCAATTATTTGTTAATTTTGCAAAAAGATTGTATTTGAAAAACACAAAATCGAATATCGAAAGGTTGAACTGTATTTTCAAATCATCGTTCTGAAACAAAAATTGAAATAATAACAAACATAATATAAGTTAAGAGTATGAATATTAAGAAAATGAATGCGCTGATATTGCCGGCTGTGGCAATGGCGTTGATTCTTCCCTCATGCAAGGGTAACAAAGGTGAACAGCAAGGTCAGCAAGCACCTGAACTCGCAGTGTTGACTGTCAGCGAGCAGGATGCTACGTTACAGACAGGCATGCCCACCACACTTGAGGGAGAAAATGATGTGGAAATACGGTGAGAATGATGTGGAAATTCGTCCTCAGATACAGGGATTTATCACCAAAGTATGTGTTGAAGAGGGTCAAGTAGTAGGCAAGGGTCAGACACTTTTCATCATCGACCAGGTACAGCTCAAGGCAGCTGTAGATGCCGCCCAGGCAGCAGTGGCAGTGGCACAGGCAAATGTCAACACCGCCACCACCAATATGAACAACAACAAGATGCTCTACGAAAAGAACATCATCAGTCAGGCAGCGTTCCAGACATCGGTAGACTCCTATAACGCAGCGAAGGCACAATACAACCAAGCTAACGCCAACTTGGTGAGTGCTCGCAAGAACTTGTCATATTCCAACGTGACAGCTCCGACATCGGGTATCGTCGGCACGATCGATCTTCGTGAGGGATCATTAGTGTCGCCCTCATCGCTTCTCACCATCCTCTCAAACAACGGAGACATGCGTGCCAAGTTCTCGCTCAATGAGAAGTTCATCCTCTCACTCACAGACAATGGCAAGCGTTCGCTCAATGAGGCTATCAAGAGTCTTCCGGCAGTGACACTCAAGCTTGCCAACGGCGAAGTTTATGCACAGAGCGGCAAGATCGAGTCCATCTCAGGAGTGATCGATCCGAGCACCGGCAGTGCGACAGCCATCGCCATCTTCCCCAACCCCAACGGCATGTTGCATAGCGGCAACACCGGCCAGGTGATGATACCGCAAGTGCATGCATCGGCCATGCTTATCCCGCAGTCTGCCACCTACGAGATGCAGGATATGAAGTTCGTGTATGTAGTCAACGACAGCAACAAGGTGCACTCACGTGCCATCACCATCGCTGCGGAGAATGATGGCCAGAACTACATCGTGCTCGACGGCTTGAAGCCGGGCGAACGCATCGTCACCGAGGGTGTAGGTATCTCCGTCAAGGATGATATGGTGATCAAACCTAAGAAATAATCCAAAAGATCATTATTCCAATCGACGAATATGAAACTTTCAACATTTATCAACAGGCCGGTACTCTCCACCGTGATCTCGGTATTCATCGTGCTTCTCGGTGTGTTAGGCTTGGCAACATTGCCTATCGAACAGTACCCGAATATCGCACCGCCGACAATTTCGGTTGAGACCACCTACACCGGTGCGAATGCGCAGTCTGTGCTCAACTCCGTGATTGCCCCTCTCGAGGAGCAGATCAATGGTGCGGAGAATATGGACTATATGTATTCTACGGCATCCAACAATGGTGCTGCCGAGATTAATGTATACTTCAAGGCTGGAATGGACCCCGACATAGCAGCGGTCGACGTGCAGAACCGTGCCGCCAAGGCAGCCAGCTTCCTCCCCTCGGAGGTCAACCAGGTGGGTGTCACCACACAGAAGCGCCAGTCTTCGATGCTGATGGTGTTCAACCTCTATGCCGAGGGCAACAAATACTCTGAAGAGTTTGTCGAGAACTATATGGCGATCAACATCATCCCGGTGATCAAGCGTGTGCCGGGTGTAGGTGAAGCCATGGTGATGGGTGCCGACTATTCTATGCGTATATGGCTCAAGCCTGATGTGATGGCTCAGTATGGCATCATGCCTACAGATGTCACCGCAGCACTCGCCGAGCAGAATATCGAGGCAGCCCCCGGTCAATTCGGTGAGAATGGCAACCAGACCTTCCAATATACTTTGCGTTATAAAGGACGTCTGCAAGATGAGAAGGAATTCGAAGATA
The DNA here is from genome assembly GCA_004553095.1 of Bacteroidales bacterium. Lineage (GTDB taxonomy): Bacteria > Bacteroidota > Bacteroidia > Bacteroidales > Muribaculaceae > Lepagella. Next base: position 6,993 of record SFMJ01000087.1, on the reverse strand, counting down.
TCGTAATCAAGGCACTTCCCACAGGCGAGATGCTTCGCCTGAAAGATTTGGCAGATGTCGAACTGGGTCGTTTGACTTACGGATTCCACTCTACCACCAATGGTCTGATCGGTTGTGCCGCCATGGTGATGCAGTCACCGGGATCAAATGCGACACAGGTCGTAAACGAAATCCAGGCGCTCCTCGATGATTTCCAAAAGGAATGTCCCGAGGGCTTGAAGATCGTCACTACAATGGATGTCAACCAGTTCCTTTTCGCCTCTATCCATGAGGTGGTGAAAACCCTTCTTGAGGCATTCATCCTGGTGTTCTTGGTAGTATTCATCTTCTTGCAGGATTTCCGCTCTACCATCATACCTATGATCGCCATTCCGGTGGCATTGATCGGTACATTCTTCCTGATGAAGCTTTTCGGCTTTACCTTGAACCTTCTTACACTCTCAGCACTTGTCTTGGCGATCGCGATTGTGGTCGACGATGCCATAGTGGTGGTCGAGGCGGTCCATGCAAAACTCGACCAGGGATATAAGTCATCGAAAATGGCCGCCATCGATGCAATGAGCGATATCGCAAGTGCACTGATATCGATCACCCTCGTCATGATGCTGGTGTTCGTGCCGGTATCCTTCATGGGTGGTACGTCCGGTGTGTTCTATCGTCAGTTTGGTCTTACCATGGCGATGGCGATCCTCCTCTCGGCAGTCAATGCGTTGACACTGACACCTGCACTCTGCGCCCTCTTCCTCAAGCCACATAAAGAGGATGGCGAGACAGTCTCATTGGGCGATCGCATGAAAGAGGCTTATAGCGAAGCCGGCAATGTGATCAAAGAGTCGTATAAGAAACGTGTCAGCTTCCGGTTCCCTCCCATCGTGACAGTAGTTCTCCTTGTAGCCACTATCGTCCTCTTGGTGTTGGGATGGTTCAATTTTGACAATATTGTAAAGGGTATTGTTGCAGCCTTAGTCGCAGTGTTGGCAGTCGTCGGTATGTTCCAACAAGATTTTATCGATGCATTCAACCGTCAGTTCAATAAGCTGCTCGAGGCATATTCGAAGTTGGCAGGATGGTTCATCGCCCATAAGATTACCTCATTCAGTGTTGTAGCGATCTGTATTGCACTATTTTTATGGCTTATGAGCATCACACCATCGTCACTTGTTCCGACCGAGGATACAGGTACGATCATGGGCGTAGTCGACATGCCCCCTGCCACATCAGTAGAGCGCACCAAGGCAGTAATGGACCAAGTGGACAGCATAGCAGGTACGATCCCGGCAGTGTATATCAGAAATGCTATCACCGGTTATAGCTTCATAGCAGACCAGGGTAACAACTACGGTTCATTCATCATCAAGCTGAAGCCATGGGAAGAGCGTGACAACAAGACAGAGAATGCGGCAGCTATCTCAGGATTATTGACTCAGAAGTGTTCGGAAATCAAGAACGCTCGTATTATGTTCTTCCAGCCCCCTATGATTTCCGGTTATTCTGTATCCAATGGTTTTGAGATCAAACTTCAAGACAAGACGGGTGGCGATCTGGGTAACTTCTATAAGGTATATCAGAACTTTATCGCCAAGCTGAATGCGCGTCCCGAGATCGCTATAGCCTACTCGACCTTCAACCCTGCATATCCACAATACATGGTAGAGCTCGATGTTGCCAAGATCAAGAAGGCGGGACTGACGCAGAACACCATTCTCTCGACGCTGCAGGCATATTATGGAGGTATGTATGTGTCGAACTTCAACAAGTTCGGTAAGCTCTATCGTGTGATGATGCAAGCCACACCTGAGGCTCGTGTATCACCCGAGACACTCAAGCAGATCAAGGTGCGCAATGGCGCTGAGATGGCTCCTATCGACAACTTCGTGACACTGAAGCGAGTATATGGTCCGGACGCGATCAACCGTTTCAACATGTTCACCACCATCTCAGTGAGTGGTAACCCGGCACCGGGAGTATCATCCGGCCAGGCTATCAAGGTGATCAAAGAGGTTGCAGCAGAGTCACTTCCTGTCGGTTTCACCTACGAATTCTCCGGTATGACTCGTGAGGAGGATAAGCAGAGCGGTTCGTCATCTACAATGGTATTCGGCCTGGTATTCCTGTTCGTTTACCTTCTTCTCTCAGCACAGTATGAAAGTTACATCATACCTCTGTCGGTGCTATTCTCCGTGCCTCTCGGCTTGATGGGTACATTCATCTTCGCCAACTTTATGGGTATCGACAACAACATCTACTTACAGATTGCGCTGATCATGCTTATCGGTCTGTTGGCAAAGAATGCAATCTTGATTGTAGAGTTTGCACTGGAGCGACGCCGCACGGGTGTGAGCATCGTCAATTCAGCCATCCTCGGTTCGAAGGCACGTCTGCGTCCTATCCTTATGACCTCATTGGCGATGATCATCGGTCTGTTGCCTCTGATGTTTGCTACAGGTGCCGGTGCTAACGGTTACCGAGCTCTCGGCACAGGTGCCATCGGTGGTATGCTAATCGGTATGATCCTCCAGCTCCTCGTAGTGCCTGCACTCTTCGTAGTGTTCGAGATAATCCAAGAGAAGTTCAAACCATTCAAGTGGAAAGATACCGACAATACGGAATTATCGTCCGAGCTCGAACAGTATACTCAACATAATTAATATTATCGATCAGGAAGTGTGTCGACATCGGTCGACACACTTCCAAACAAGATAGAATATGAAAAAAGAAAAATATCTTATATTGGCAGTTGTGGCATTCTCTCTGTCAAGTTGCCATATATATCAGAAATATGAATTGCCCACCGACAATTCCTACGTCAAGACCTTCGACGAAGCCACGAAGGAGGCAGTCGACTCTACCTCACTCCCCTATCTGAGCTGGGACCAGGTATTCACTGACCCTATCCTTCAGGGCTATATCGAGACAGCATTGAAGCAGAACCCCGACTTGGACAATGCGGTGAAGAATATCGACATCGCACGTGCCCAGCTCAAGGGGGCAAAGTTGAGTTACTTCCCGGCAGTATCACTCAATCCTAACGGAGGTGCCGCCAAGTATGGCGACAGCCGTATGGATAAGTGGTCGTATACTATCCCCTTGAATATATCATGGGAGATCGACCTCTTCGGCAAGATCCTTAACACCAAACGTGGCGCCAAGGTGGCTGTCGAGCAGATGGAATATTACCATCAGGCAGTAAGATCGCAGATCATCTGCGGCGTGGCAAGTTGCTATTACGGACTTATGCTCCTCCATCAGCAACTCGATCTTACCACACGCACCTCCGAGATCTGGAAAGATCAAGTCGAGTCGATGAAACTGATGAAGACAGCAGGTTGGGTCAATGAGGCTGCCGTGGTGCAGAGTGAGGCTGCTTATTGGAACATTATGTCGACCATCCCCGATATCAAGAATGGCATCGTACAGCTCGAGAGCACCATGTCACTTCTGCTCCATGAATATCCTCGTCATTGGGATGTTTCGGACAATATGGAATTCGATCTGCCGGCGAAGCTAACCAAGGGTGTGCCTGTGGTATACCTTGCGGCACGTCCCGATGTACGTGCCGCCGAGAGAGGCCTTGCTACAGCATATTATGCTACCAATAGCGCACGTGCCGCATTCTATCCCGGCTTGGTTATCGCCTCTGAGGGTGGTTTCACCAATCTGGTGTCAGGTATGATTACGAACCCCGGTAAATGGTTCATCCAGCTCGCCGGCCAGCTCACCGCTCCCCTCTTCTCAAGAGGTCGCAACATCGCCAATCTTGAAGTCGCTAAAGCACAACAAGCTCAGGCTATGAACAACTTCGAGACACAGGTGCTCAGCGCCAGCAACGATGTCGCCAACGCCTTGGCAGCCTACCATTATAATGTGGCAAAAAGAAAATGTATCGTTCAGCAGATAGAAAGTTTGGAAAAATCTGTGGAATATACCCAAGAATTATTAACTTTAGACACTAAAACCACTTACTTGGAGGTATTGACAGCCAGATCGAACCTTCTTTCGGCACAACTCACCGGCTTGCAAGCATGGCATGACAAGGTTTCGGCTCTGATCTCGCTCTATCAGTCAGTGGGTGGAGGTAGATAACAATTTAAAATCTAATATTATGTTATCCATTAGTCCTTTAGCCTTCGTACATCCGGAGGCAAAAATCGGAGATAACGTCACTATTAGTGCATTTGCTTATATCGATCGTGACGTTGAAATCGGTGATGGTTGTGTGATCCACGCCCATGTGTCTATCCTTGCAGGATCCAGAATCGGCAAGAACAACAAGTTCTACCAAGGTTGTATCATAGCAGCCACCCCACAGGATTTCCGCTGGAAAGGTGAAGAATCTTACGTGGTGATCGGTGATAACAATACGATCCGCGAGCATGTGATCATCAATCGAAGCATCTATAAAGATGGCAAGACAGTGATCGGCAATAACTCCTTTGTGATGGCACAAAGCCATGTGGCTCACGACTCTGTGATCGGCGACTCTGTGGTGATAGGCAATTCTGTCAAGATAGCAGGATCGGTGAAGATCGGCGACTACTCTATTCTCTCCTCCACCGCCTTGGTGCATGAGAAGTGTGAGATCGGCAAATGGTGTCTTATCAAGGGTGGATGTCGTGTCAACAACAATGTACCCCCCTTCGTGATTATGGCACACAACCCCATCTCCTACTTCGGCGTGAATGCCTTCATACTTCGCAAGGGTAATTTCAGCGACGAACTGATCGATGAGATAGCCAAATGCTATCGACACATCTACCAGTCCGGCACTTCCCCCTTCAATGCTATGGTACGTGTCAAGGCAGATGTAACCCCAAGTCCCGAACGAGATGCCATCATCGAGTTCGTCGAGGGACACAACTTCCGCCTCGCCGCTCTCCACCACGAGAGAGATGAGTTTTAAAAACTCTCTCCAAGAGATACTTCAATCTTAGAGCAAATTTTTGCGATACTCTATAAGTGGCTGTACAAAAATTTATGTACAGCCACTTTTTTCTTGCTGTTCTTGAGATTTATCTGTAATTTTGTAATAAATTAGAATTGTTGTTGCTCCAAGAGCACGATCCAAAAAGTCATAACAGAATATATTTCATAAGATGAATCTAAAGAAAATCGCTATACGTGCCCTCTCCGGTTTGGTGTATTGCCTTATCATAATTGGTTGTATTATCTCAGGCGATAAGGGTGTAACCATACTCGCATCGTTGCTCACCATCTGGGGATGCCTTGAGTTCACTCATATCACCGGCGGACTGACGCGACGGAACATTCCGGCGGCTATCCTTGACATAGTCGCATGCCTCTCTCTGAGCATATCTTTATGCATTGGTCTTCCCTTGGAAAATATTCTGACTAACTGGCTTGCCATCATTATGCTGAGACTCATAGTTGAGATCTACCATCCTCCTGACCATCTTCGTATTGATGTGGCTCAACGACACGGGAGCCTATTTGGTGGGGTGTAGCATAGGTCGCCACAAACTCATCGAGAGAGTGTCTCCGAAGAAGACCTGGGAGGGTTTCTTCGGCGGCCTGATATTTTCTATGGCTGTATCGCTTCTGATATTCTATTTTATCAAGCCCTTCGAGGGGATGGAGCATATAGATATGAGCCTCATCTTTTGGCTCAGCATTGGCGCCATAGTCTCCATTATAGGCACATGGGGCGACCTGATCGAATCGATGATCAAGCGCGATCTTCAGATCAAAGACTCCGGCAATCTTATCCCCGGCCATGGAGGTATCCTCGACCGCATCGACTCAATTCTCTTCGTACTCCCTGCTATCCTACTCTTCCTTCACTTCTGGCAATAAGAGCGCATTCCTTAGAGGCGTTCCTTAAATCATTTGTGTAGGAGTTATTACAATGTCTACCGGGATGTCGTGGGGTTCAGTCGGTATTTCTTCCAACAGTTGGAAATCGTAGATAACCCCTATCTTCGGTGCGTGTGATTGGCATAGCAATTGGTCGTAATAACCCTTGCCTCTTCCCAATCTGTTTCCCTTTCTGTCATAACCCATAGCCGGCACTATAATCAATTCAATCCGGTCTATCGGCACGATGTCGCTGCCGGTGGGCTCTTCTATGTTGTATGCTCCCTCCCCCATAGCTTCGGGATTATAGGGCAAGATATCGAGCGTTGAGCCATTGACTCGCGGCAAGTATATATGTTTCTTGCCATGCCATCGCTCGATAAAACTATGAGTCGATAACTCATCAGGCAGAGAGTAATAGAGCAAGATATGCTCAGCATCTTGAAATTCACTGACCTGCTCCAGGAGTGCAAAAGCATTCCGAGCCGCATCAATCTTCTGCGGCTCGGAAAGTTCTGCTTTTTTGGAGCGAATATATTTTCGCAATTCTTTCTTATCCATTCTCTAAGATATCCGGCATATACCGGAATACTATCTATTTCTTAATTACTGTGGGTGATTTGCCCGACTCGAGCATCTCGATGGCCTTCTCGATGGTGCGATCGCGTCTGTTCAAGATCATGATAAAGCCGTCATAACCTATCAAGTCACGTACCAACGCCGCTCTAATCTGATTGATCAGAAGGTTTCTCGACTTGTTGATATAATACCAGCGAGCCGGCAAACCATGAGAGGCACCATAATTGACAAAAGCAGTTAAGAGAGCACCATCACGCGGCAAGATGCGATCCACATCCTCTATGGCTTTGCTACCCTTGAGCATAGGACGATAAACATCTACCATCTCACGGGCGAAGCGCTGGATCATACCGGTGTTGACAGCTTCAATATAATAGCCGGTATATTCAGTAGTATCTTCCGGCACAAAGCAATCGGGTATGATACCACCGCCACCAAAGACCGTACGTCCACCTACGGTGTTGAACTTCTTGCTCTTGTCGATCTTGACACTATCTTTCGAATAGATCTCTCCATGATTATATCTATCCAAGATGTCGAGTTCATACTTGCCATCTTTGCCGCGACTATACTCCTTCTGGATACATCTACCCGAGGGTATAT
>SFMJ01000086.1 GCA_004553095.1 Bacteroidales bacterium | reverse complement strand
ACAGGGATACTTGTCGCGCGATCCGGAGCGTACAGTGCGTATACGTCTATGGGATAATGATGGCTATATTACCATCAAAGGGAAGAATCAGGGAGATTGTCGGGCGGAGTTTGAATACAGGATACCCTATCAAGATGCTGTGAAGATGATGGGACTCTGTGTGCCGCCGGTGATAGAGAAGCGACGCTATATAGTCGACTATCAAGATCATCGTTGGGAGGTAGATGAGTTTGAGGGGTCATTGGCGCCATTGGTATTGGCAGAGATCGAATTAAGCAGCAGTGACGAAAAGTACGACCTTCCCGACTTCATAGGCGAGAACGTAACCGACGATCCCCGCTACTACAACTCTAATTTGGGTAAGTTCTGAGGTTATTTGGGTAAGTTCTGAGGTTATTTGCGACGTAGGAGGGCTTTTTGGATTTCTTTTAGTTCGGCGCGTGTTTCGGTGAGCAGGTCGATTACTTCGAGGCGGCGCGACACATTCTTGCGGTTGATCTTCATCTCCTCCTTGGCGGCATCGATGCGCAGCCCCTTATCCTTGACAAGATAATTGATCATACGGAGGGTGGTGATATCCTCCGGGGTGTAATAGCGTTGATTGGATTTCGACCTACGAGGACGTATATCAGGGAACTCCGATTCCCAATAACGGAGAGTGGAGGTGGGGATGCCAAGTATCTCAGCCACATCCTTAATCTTATAATATTTCTTATCAAATTCGTCGATATAGTCCATAATTTAGAGTTTTTACGATACGCCCCAATCCTCGTGTGAGTTGCGCAATCATGGATAGATAAAACAATATGCCGACGATCAGTCCATGACATGACCGGCATTTTCAGCCTCCTGCACCATTTCGGCATACTCCTCAGGAGTCAAGTCCATGAAATAGTAGTTCACCGGATTCTGAGGATCATCCTTGAACCTCACTTCATAATGCAGGTGAGGGCCGCTCGACTTACCGGTCGAACCGACCTTGCCGATAAGGTCACCCCTTTTAACTTTGTCGCCGACATTGACGAGTATTTCGCTGAGGTGGGCATAACGAGTGACATAATTATATCCATGAGAAATATCGATACAATTTCCATATCCTCCGCGACGGTCGGCAGCTTCCACTACCCCATCACCGGTGGCATAGACATTCGTGCCGATCTTGGCGGCGAAATCGAGGCCATCATGGAAACGAGTAGTACCATACACCGGGTCGCGGCGATATCCATAACCTGACGACATGGTATAATCACGGAGATCTATCGGGATAATCGAGGGGATATGCGCCAACTTATCCTTCTGCTTGCCAGCCTCCTCGCCGAGCTGGTCGAACGACTTGGACTGGGCATAGAGCTGGCGGTCGAAGAGGTCAAGGCGCTGAGTGAGAAGCTGCACCAATCCACCATCTTGCATCTTCTGCAAATTCTTATAGCGAGACTCATTGTCGAGTCCGGCGAAGCGCTGGCTATGCGACATCGGCTCCATCTGCATCATGACGCGATAGAAATTATCATCTCGACTCTGGATATCACTCATCACCTTGAGAGAATTGTCAAGGCGGCGATTCAACACATTATATTGACTCTTGAGCATGGCATTCTCCCGGCGGAGGCTCTTCTCGGTGGGTGTGCCGAAGATATTGAAAAAGAGGAACGCGAAGAGCACAGCCATCGACACGGAAATCGCCATAAAGAGCAACAACCGCAAAAAGCGCTTCTTCCACGAAGGGAAGATACGCTCGAAATTGTCGGTTTCCGGATTATATCGATAGATTACATTCTTATTCATACCTTATATATACCATAGAGACACCATACCTTATATATACCATGACACCGGAGCCAAACCGGGCATAGCATCATACGAATAGCGCCTTATAGGGCAATAATAACACGAAATTAATAAAAAAACCGATACGTTAAAAAAAAATGGCAAAAATGGTGTTACGTTTGCGAAAAAGTATCATTTTTATTAACTTTGCGAGTTGGAATAAACAATAACATATCAAGAGTATAAAAAACCTTATATAAATGTTGACTTCAAAAGAAATTAGAGAGTCTTTTAAGAACTTTTTCGCAGAAAAGGGACACAAGATAGTGCCATCGGCTCCGATGGTGCTGAAAGATGACCCTACCCTGATGTTTACCAATGCCGGTATGAATCAGTTTAAGGATATCATACTTGGCAACCGCACTCCGGAGAGCCGAAGAGTCACAGACAGTCAGAAATGTCTACGCGTATCGGGCAAGCACAACGACCTGGAAGAGGTAGGACATGACACCTACCATCACACTATGTTCGAGATGCTTGGCAACTGGTCGTTTGGCGACTATTTCAAGCAGGAGGCGATCGATTGGGCATGGGAATATTTGGTAGATGTGCTGAAGCTTGATCCGGCGCGTCTCTATGCCACAGTGTTTGAAGGATATGCCCCGGAGGGTCTCGAGCGAGATGAGGAGGCAGCCAAGATATGGGAGAAGCACCTCCCGGCGAGCCATATCATCAATGGCAATCGCCATGACAACTTCTGGGAGATGGGTGATGTGGGTCCCTGCGGTCCCTGCAGCGAGATCCATATCGACCTCCGCAGCGATGAAGAGCGTGCCCAAGTCGACGGCGCATCGCTCGTCAACAAGGATAATCCCCAGGTGATCGAGATCTGGAACCTTGTGTTCATGCAATACAATCGTATGGCAGATGGGCACCTCGAACCCCTTCCCGCCAAGGTGATCGACACCGGTATGGGATTTGAGCGCCTCACCATGGCCCTCCAAGGGAAGCGTTCGAACTATGACACCGACATCTTCACACCCCTCATCAGCGAGATAAGCCGCCTCTCCGGCAAGGAATATGGCAAGGATGAGAAGGTGGATGTGGCTATGCGCGTAGCTGCCGACCATGTCCGCACCATCGCATTCTCGATCGCCGACTCACAGCTCCCCTCCAACGCCAAGGCCGGTTATGTGATCCGTCGTATCCTCCGTCGCGCCGTGCGTTATGTCTACACCTTCCTCGATCTTAAAGAGGCTACTCTCTACCGACTCATCGACACCCTCGTAGAGCAGATGGGCGAGGCATACCCCGAACTTCCGGCACAGAAAGACCTGATCAAGAAGGTGATCAAAGAGGAGGAGGAATCATTCCTTCGCACCCTCGACAATGGTATCAAGCTTCTCGACTCAATCGTCAAGAAGGCTAAAGCAGAGGGCAAGTCGGGCATCTCGGGTGCCGATGCATTTAACCTCTACGACACCTACGGATTCCCTCTTGACTTGACACAGTTGATCCTCCGCGAGCAGGGTATGACAGTCGATCAGAAGGAATTTGATGAGAATATGAAGGCACAGAAAGAGCGTGCACGCAGTGCCGCCTCTGTCGAGACCACCGACTGGGTGGAGGTGAACCAAGGCGACGAGACCTTCGTCGGCTATGACCAACTTGAAGCCACCACCAAGATCCTCAAATATCGCAAGATCAAACAGAAGGGTAAAGAATACTTCCAGATTATGCTTCAGCAGACACCCTTCTATGCCGAGATGGGTGGTCAGGTCGGCGACAAGGGTGTACTCATCGCCTCTGATGGCGAAGTCACCGAGATCTTCGACACCAAGAAAGAGAACAATGTGGCTGTCCACCTTTCGAAGAAACTCCCTTCCGATCCGACAGATACCTTCACAGCCAAAATCAACAAAGAGAGCCGCCTTGCCACTTCAGCCAATCACACTGCTACTCACCTTCTACATGAGGCACTCCGCGAAGTTCTCGGCAAGCATGTGGAGCAGAAGGGGTCATTAGTTACCCCCGATGGTTTGCGATTCGACTTCTCACACTTCCAGAAGGTAACACCCGAAGAGATCCGCAAGGTAGAGCACTTGGTCAACAAGCGAATCCGCGAGGCTACCCCGCTCGAAGAGCATCGCGAAGTGCCCATCCAAGAGGCACGCGACATGGGAGCCATGGCACTCTTCGGCGAGAAATATGGCGACAAGGTGCGTGTCATCAAGTATGGCACATCGGTTGAGTTGTGTGGTGGTACACACGTAGCCAACACCGGCAATATCGGTATGGTGCGTATCGTCAACGAAAGTTCAATCGCTGCCGGCATCCGCCGTATCGAGGCCATCACCGGCGTCGGCATCGAGGAGATGATCGACAATATGCAAGATCTTATGACAGATATCCGCGGCATCCTTGGCAGCACCGGTGACCTCCGCACAGCTATCAAGAAATCGATCGAAGAGAACACCGAATTGCATCATCAGGTGGAAGACTTCGTGGCAGAACGCACCGAGCAACTCGTCAAGGAGGTGAAAGAGAAGGCTGTGATCGCCAATGGTGTCACCCTCTGCAAGATGAGTGGTATCCGCATCCCCGAAGTGGTGAAGAACATCGCCTTCCGACTCCGCAAAGATGCCGAAGGACCGACAGTCTTCATCGCAGCCACTGTCAATGAAGATCGTCCCATGCTGACTCTGATGTTGAGCGACGATCTCGTGAAAGAGGGCTATAATGCAGGACAGATCATCCGCGAAGCTGCCAAACTGATCAAGGGTGGTGGCGGCGGACAACCCTTCTTCGCCCAGGCCGGTGGTAAGGATGCCTCCGGGCTGAGTGCTGCCGCTGAGAAGATCAGCGAGCTCTTAGGCATACTCTAAGCTACTTCAACTTTTTTCTCCAATAAAAGCGAAGCGATGGTGTCGTGAAGACATCATCGCTTTTTATTTAGAGCGCGTTCTTTATTTTTTGAGGGGTGGGAGGTGGCAGAAGTAGTGACCCTTGCCCTTGGTGATGGAGCCATAGCTGATGGCGTCGGTGGGGCAATGATGATAGCAGGAGGTGCAAGAGACGCAATTCTTGCCCCACTTCGGTCGGCCGGAGTGCATCACGATATTTTGCATCGGGCAAGCCTCGACACACTTACCGCAACCGACACACTCCTGCGACGTGATCCAGCGGCGAGGATTGATGCCCCACTTCTTGTAGAGGGGATAGACCACACGCGACTTTAGCCCCGGCATGCTTCCTATCACGAGGTCGCTCTCCCACTCCCCTTTCGTGATCTTCATCACGATCTCTCGAATACGAGTCGAAGAGTGATCCAATTTCTTCTGAGCCACCTCCGGGTCGTCTACGTCGAAACCGGGGAGGAGCACATAGACATTAGGCATCGTTATGCCCCAAGCACCACGCACCTTGACACCTCGTTGGGCGAAGACTTTCGACAGCATCTCCTCGGTGCGAGCAGCATCGTCGCCGTAGGTGCACACCATAACCACCGGGATGTCGCGACTGCGAAGCGTTGCGATAAACTCATCGGAGAGTTGGCGGATATAATCGATCACTATCGGGGGAACACCCCAGGAATATACCGGGAAACAAACGACCAACCGATCGCCGGTCATCTTCAACTCAGCAGCTTTATGGTCAGGGATAAAATATGACTGATCATCTGTAAGATTGGCAATAGATTTTGCTACATATCTGGTATTGCCTGTACCGGAAAAATAGAGTATCATGATATGTTTATGTAAATATTTTGAAGATCAATTCGAGGAGGAGGTCATATTCGTTGAGATAGGAGTCGATACCTTTGGACTTGGTGTCGAACTCACGGAGGTAATGCACGGCATTTACCGCTTGACGGGGGTTGAAATTTTGCATTGCGAGCTTGAAATCATTCAGGAAACGAGAGGAACGCAATCCAAAAGTCTCGCTCAGAGCGGCATCCGACTTATTGGGAAGATAATGTGCGGTGATGATTTCGGAGAAGAATTTCAACAGAATGCCGGTGGTCATCGGTGTGGGGTTCTGTTTGGGGTTGGCGGCGAAATACTTCACGATTTTCACAGCGGCGGGGTAATCACGGCGACGGATGGCATTGACCAACTCAATATTGTTGAACTCCTTGGAGATGCCGATGTTTTTTTCGATCAGTTCGCAAGTGATGCGAGGATTATTCTTATCGACTATACTTATCAATTTGTTGACTTCGCCGAAGAGTTTGCTGAGTGGGCTACCGATGTAATCAGCGAGGAGGGTGACTGCCTTATCTTCGATATTAACCTTACGTTGCTGGCAAAAGTCACGGATCAGTGCGGGGAGTTCATAATCACGAGGCGTTTCACTCTTAAGCACGACAGCCCCCGATTCTTTAGCCGCCTTCATCAGTTTGGAGGTTGCATTGAGAGTATCCCCTTTGAATACGATTACAAAAATTGTGGCGGGGGCAGGTTGCTTGACGTATGGGGCAAATTTCTCGAGAGCCACCTTGGCTTGGCGCATCGATTGGGCCTCCTTAAGGATTACCAACTTTCGGTCGGCGAAGACGGGAAACTGCTGAGCCACACCCACCACATAGTCGATGTCGGCATCATTGCCATAGAAGACGTTGTAGTTGAAATCACGGTCCTCCTCGGGGATGGCATACTTCTCAAGGTTTTCTACCACCAAGTCGATGTAATATGCCTCTGTACCCATCAATATATAGACCGGTGCGAGGTTACCCTTTCTAATAGATTCGATTATCTCTCTATATCCTAAAGAAGCTTTAGCCATATTATTTTGTATTTCTTATTGGGCGTTGCTGATTTGATCCCGACACTCGGGGAGTTGCGTAGAATGATTAAAAAAGCGGCGCCAACATAGCGTTATGAAGATGAGAGTAACGATCGCGCTGATCACCACCATATATAGCTCCGGGGAGGTCTCGGTAAATTTCTGATAACCGTCGGATGTGAATCCTTTATTGATAAGCCAACTATTTACAACGACGATCGAATTATTGAGGGCATGCGCCAAAGCCGGCACCCAAATCGACCGAGTGGAGTAATATAGATATCCGAAGAATGCACCGAGCAGCATCCGAGGGAAGAAACCGAAGAATTGCAGGTGCATAGCGCTGAAGAGGAAGGCAGCAATCCAGATGGCGAGGTGAGAATTCATTCCGGCAGAGGCTAATATTCGTTGGATGCCGGCTCGGAAGAACATTTCCTCGCCGATGCCGGTAAGTATGCCGATCACGAGTATGCCTGACAAGAGTGCATATATCGATGTCTCACTGAGAAGAGTCTCGGTGGTGGCTGCCGCCATATCCTCCATTTCTTTCATCTTCGCGGCAATTTCGCTGAGGGAGTCGGGAAGGGTGATGTTGGCATTCCACTCTATCAGCATGTTCATCATCGGGGAGGCGATAAGCATAATTATCACAATGCCTACGATATGACTCCATCTCAAGTCAAAGCGCAAGCCGACGTAATTCACCGGATCCTTATCGCAGAGCCATGCCGAGAGGAGTGTCGGCACGCAGAA
>SFMJ01000085.1 GCA_004553095.1 Bacteroidales bacterium | reverse complement strand
AAGAGGGTGCAGAAATAGCTGTCAGAGTCCATGCCACAGTCCATAGCAATTTCGAATATTGACTTGTCGGTGCTGTCTAACAGATGCTTGGCGAGAGAGATCTTGATCTTCAGGATATATTCGGTGGTAGTCTCACCGGTGATCGCTTTAATCTTGCGATTGAGTTGCGCCCTCGAGAGACAGAGGGTAGATGCCAAGAGGGCATAATCGACTCTGCCATTGGTGATCTGCTCAGTTACGGCATCCGTAACTTTGGTCAGGAACATCTTGTCATTGGCAGTGATGGATGGCATCTCCTCATCGTTAATATTTTCTTCAGGCTCAGAAGATATATACTTCATCTGTAACATCTTACGTTGTTCCAATAATTTTTCTACTCTCACGTTTAGTTCATCGGCGTGGAAGGGTTTTTCGATATATGCATCCGCCCCGAGACTAAGGCCTTTGATGCGATCCTCGTGAGTGGCTTTGGCAGTAACCATAATGATAGGCACATGGCTCAGCAGTTCCGACTCGCGGATCTGCTTGCAAAGTTCGAAACCATCCATCACCGGCATCATGATATCGGTGATGATGATATCGGGCACCAGCTTCATCGCCAACTCGAGACCCTCCTTGCCGTTGGCGGCAAACTGATACTTATAATCACGATTGAGCTGACGCATCATATAGTGAGCCACTTCGGGAGTATCCTCCACGATCAGGACGCAGGTGGCATCTTCATCGGCAAGAATCTCATCCTCACTCTTCTGATTCGGGAGGGTCGGAGCGCTACCATGCTTGTGAAGATATGACTTGAAATACTCGGAGATATTGAGCGGATCGGCTGAAGTATCATTACAAGCCAGAGGTATAGTGACCACGAACACAGCACCCTCATCACGTGCAGAATGTACATCGATAGAGCCATTCATCTTCTCGACGGCCAACTTCACCACCGACAGGCCGACACCGCTACCGATATTTGCATTGACACCCTCCACCTGATAGAAGGGGGTAAAGATATTTTGCATTGCCTCATCACTGATGCCGATGCCGAAATCACACACCACGATCTGAAGATCGCTTCCCATGGTGCGAAGAAGAAGATATACCGAACTGTCGGGCTTGGAGAACTTAATGGCATTAGAGACCAGATTGCAGACAATCTTCTGCATATAGTCGGGGATAAAATCGGCTTCGATCTTTTCCTTGAGAGAGACACAGATCACACTGACATTCCTGTCGGCACCATAATGACGAAGGCCATCGCAGAGGATATTGACAAACTCCACGATATCGCCATGACGCCACTGCAAGGGTGTAGTGTCGGTGGCATCCATCTTCGCCATATCCAAAATTTGGTTGATCAGATTCAAGAGGCGCGACTCATTGCGAAGGATATCTACGGCATTGTTGTAGGTCATGCTATCCTCTTCGGAATTGTCTGCCAACTCCCGTGCGGCAGCCTGGATCACAGTGAGGGGAGTACGGAACTCATGGGTAATATTGGTAAAGAATGAAGCCCGCATCTGATCCGTACGGCGTATGATGCTACTCTTCTGGTTGCGAAGGCGTATCACATTGATCAAGAGGATTATCACCAAAATGGCGATAATTACAAAGACTATCGAACCGATCAGAATAGTGCGGCGAAGGCTACGCTCATTTTGATATGCTTGTTGGATCTGAGAAATTTCACTTTTCTTAAGTTCGCGTTCATAATTGATGCGTGCATTCTGCATTTGTACCAGATTCTTCTCACTCGAGATACTATCGTTATACTTCTGGCTGAGGATATAGCTATCGAGTGCCCCCTTAAGGTCACCTTGTTGGTTGCTGATAAGATATCTCAGGCGATAAGCCTCGGCGAGATGTTCGAGAGAGTGAATCTCGCGAGCAGACTCGGTGGCCTTGGAAAGATATTGAGAAGCGGTGGTAAGGTCGTTCTTATCGATATATGCTCTTGCCAGGGCGAGGCAAGCCTCGAGCCAATGCCACACATCCTTGCTGTCAGACATAATATCGTAAGCACTCTTATACTCCGCGATGGCACTATCGAGGTTCCCACGTTTCTCGTGTAGGCGGCCGAAATGGGAGTGACAAAGTGCGATGCCGAGATCGGAATTTGCCTCCTTGTTGTAATGCATTGAGAGTTCATAATAGCGCTGTGCAGAGTCGGTCATCTCCTTCGACTCGAAGATGGCACCGAGGTTGGCATAATTGATGGCTTGGCCTAAGGCACTGCCAAGAGCCTTCTCGCCGGCGAGAGCCTGACGCAATACGCTATCGGCCTTATCATAATTTTCCATCGTCATGTAGATATTGCCGACACCATTGAGGCTTACCACACGATTCTTGCGAGACACATCGCCGGTCTTGTCGCTATAGGCGTTGCAATACTCCAAGGCACGATAATGATAGACGGCAGCCTCATCGAGTATACCCATGCGACGATAATTGGTGGCAATATTGTTGAGGGCTTGGATTATCTGGATGGTGTCTTTGAGATCTATAGCCTTGTCGAGACCCTTCTTGTGGATATTGATAGACTCGATGAAATTGCTCTGCTCGCGGAAAAGGCGACCGAGAGCCTTATAGCAGATCACCTCGCCATAGACATTATCTTTAGCGGCAAAATCGGCGATAAGACTGCGAAGGGCATCGACATTCTCTTCGTTGGCCTTTACGATACTGTCGGTGGCACGAATAGCATCATCGCTCAATGTTTGTTTTCCGCCACAAGCCTGTACAACTACGAAGAGGAGGAAAACCTGAAGAGCGATAAAGGGAGAAATTCTGAAAAAATCACCTTTAGTTCCCATTGAAATCTCATATCAGGAGGTCTCGACAGAGGCCTCAAAAGTAACGACTATACCGACACAACTTTCGACATACGCCAAGGCTCAAAAGAGCATAGCGAAAAGAGGCAGGTAATTTCAATGCAAACTTAGGCAAAAAAGGTGCTATATTGCTTGATAAAAATTTACAAAGATTTGACAAAAACTATCAATGTGATGAAAATCAGTGATTTTTAGTCCAAAGAGCCTAATAAACTCATAAGCCATATATGGTACATTAGCCCAACTTGGCACGATACTCGGTCGGAGAGCAACCGAAGGACTTTTTGAAGGTACGAGATAGTGCACTCAGTTCGTCGAAGCCACACTCGCGAGCGACTTCTGCGATCGGCATATCGGGGCAATCTTTGAGGAGTGTTACAGCCTTGCTCATCTGGATAGAGGTGATGAAAGCCTTGGGCAATTTGCCGGTGGCATCTACGAATCGACGTCGGAATGTCTGTTCACCCATATTGAGGCGGAGGGCTATATCGGCGACGCTAAACTTCCCTGAGGGCATACCCTCATTAACAGCCTCGATGACACGGCGTTCCAAGTCGGTGACTTCAGATGTTTCCTCTACTCTATTCTGCTGCTGATATTCATAGATCTTAGCGACAAGCGACTGCATTTCCTTGCGATATTGAATCTCACGCCAACTATGGAATATCAACACCGCTATAATAAATAGGAGCGAAACCACTCCGACAGAAATCCAGACGATGTTACGACTCTTATGATGTTCCATCTCCTCTTGGAGTCGATCGGTGTCGAACTCGACCTTATATCGAGCCAAAGCATCGGCAGAAGCCTGGCTGTAGAGGGAATCTTTGAGCCGGTTGAAATCGGTCATGGCGGCGTATGCACTATCCTGATTGACAGCCCAATAACTTTCGTAGAGTCCTCGTTTGGAGTGGAGCTGATTGTAGATGTCGCCCATTTCGTCCAAAAGACGATCAGCCTCTCGGAAATAGTTGATAGCCTCCGAATTACGCTTCATTTTGAGTAGCGCAAAACCGAGTTGGTTATAGTCGATAGCAAGGGAATGGAAGTTTCCCACCTCCTTGAGGATGGGTATAGCCTGACGGAAATTTGCTGCCGCCTCGGCATATCGCTCGAGCCCGATAAGGGCGTTAGCTTTCTGAGAGAGGCGGATAGCCATTCTCTTCTTCCTGCCACCGATGGAGTCGACTTTATACCCCTCTTCGGCATATTCCAGGGCTTTGGCATGATTGCCGGTCTTGTTGTAGGCCTCCGATGCCATACCCATCAATATACCCTTGTAGGTAGTATCCTCTACTTTATCGGCGTATGTAAGTCCCTCGAGTGTATATTTTATTGCCGCTTCGGGGTCGTTGGCAGCGATATAAGTACCGGCAAGGGTGCTATAGGTGGCGGCGATCAGTTTGTCGTTACCACTCTTGCGAGTGATGTCGAGACACTGCTTGGTATATGTGATGCCGGAAGCGAAGTCGCCCATACGGACACAGACCACACCGAGGAGGTTAAGACAGTCGGACTTGGCGATGCTTGCACCCTTATAGAGGGGTAAAGCTTTCAGGCCATAATCTTTGGAGAGTTGATAGTTTTGTTGCTCACAATACCACTCGCCGGTCCAGTAATAGAACTGCTGGCGGACAGAGTCGATAGGTGTATTGGGTTTGAAGCGGGTATTATCATCGATGAGGCCCTCCTCGCGGAGTTGGTCGAAGAGGTCGTTGGTGATTTTGACCTTATCGGAGCTCTTCTCAAATCGGAGAGGAGAAGTGAGGTGCCGAGCAGGAGTTTTGCCGGTATATGTAGAGATGACATAAATCAAAAGAATTTAAGGAAACATAAGCAAAGTTCATTAGGAGAGAAAGAAATGGCGGACATCGACGCAGTAAAGAGTCAATTAGAAAGGAAAATGACACTCCGAGGCCAAAGACATCGACCAAATCTACAACAAAGATAGTCAAAAAAACGAAAGCATCAAACAAAAATTATAAAAACCGCATAAGAACGCGATTCTAAACACCCGGAATAGACAAAACATAAACTGAGTAAGTAATTGTATAAAATTTATAAGAATGTTGAAAAAAGGTGGGGGTTATATATTGTGGAAATTGGAAAAAATTATTAATTTTGCAGACGGATTTTGGTAATAAAACAACAACCCTGTAACAGAGTCCCTAAAAGAACAAATTTGAACAACAAAAGCAGAAAAAAGAACAATGGGATTTTTTTCATTTACTCAGGAAATAGCGATGGACCTTGGCACAGCCAATTCCATCATCATCCATAATGATAAGATTGTGGTAGATGAGCCGAGTGTAGTAGCTATCGAGAACAAGACCGACAAGTTATTAGCGGTCGGCACAGCAGCCCATCAGATGGAAGGCAAGGAGCCTCCCGGCATCCGGACCATTCGTCCGTTGCGCGACGGCGTAATAGCCGACTTCAACGCCGCAGAGCAGATGATCCGCGGCATGGTAAAGATGGTAAGTTCGAAGCGTCGTTGGTTCTCCCCCTCGCTCCGCATGGTGGTGTGTATTCCCTCCGGTTCGACCGAGGTAGAGATTCGTGCGGTACGCGACTCGAGCGAACATGCCGGCGGTCGTGACGTCTACATGATCTACGAGCCTATGGCGGCAGCCCTCGGTATCGGTCTCGACGTCGAAGCCCCCGATGGCAACATGATCGTGGATATAGGTGGCGGTTCGACAGAGATCGCCGTGATCTCACTCGGCGGCATCGTCAGCAACAAGAGTATCCGCATCGCAGGCAACGACCTGACAGCCGATATCCAAGAGCACATGGGTCGCGTACACAATCTGAAAGTGGGTACCACCATGGCAGAGCAGATCAAGATCAATGTCGGTTCGGCACTTCCCGAATTGGAAGATGGACCGGAGCCCTATATCGTATGCGGTCCCAACAAGATGACCTCCCTGCCGATGGAGATCCCCGTGACCTACGAAGAAATCTCACACTGCATCGATAAGACCATCATCAAGATGGAGAATGCCATCTTGGCAGCGTTGGAACAGACACCCCCTGAGCTTTACGCCGATATCGTGCGCAATGGTATCTACCTGGCAGGTGGCGGTGCGTTGCTTCGCGGTCTTGCCAAGCGTCTCACCGACAAGATTCGCATCGAGTTCAAGATCGCCGAAGATCCACTACACGCTGTAGCCAAAGGCACCGGTGTGGCTCTGAAGAACATCAACCGGTTCTCCTTCTTGATCCGATAAGATCCCCATAAACCGAAAGAATTCTCTCATATCTGTATGGATAAAAAGGTCCATACAGATATGTTGTGTTAAGGAACGCGCTCTTAAACAATCAATGAGAAATATACTTGACTTTATCATAAGATATTCGAAGTGGTTTTTATTCACCATATACATGGTGATAGGCTGCAAACTGCTGGTAGATAATAATGTCTATCAGCAGTCGGTGTATCTTACCTCCGCCAATCAGGTGACCGGGAGTATATATAGCGTATGGTCGCAAGTGACAGGCTACTTCCACCTCAAGACGATCAACGAGAGTCTGCAAGCCACTAATGCTGACCTGCAAAATCAGGTGCTGAATCTGAAGAGTCAGATCACGGAGATGCAGACGCTACACCTCGACACCCTCCTCTCCAAAGAGCAGAAACAAGAGCGTTTCGGCTATATCTCCGCCACGGTGATCAACAACAATACCCGCCATGCGAAGAACTACTTCACCATCAACCGCGGAAGCCTCGACGGGATCAAGGAAGGCATGGGAGTAGTCGACCAGAATGGCGTGGTGGGTATCGTCAATGTAACCGGCGACCATATCTCGCGAGTGATCTCACTGCTGAACGAGACGCAAAAATTCTCGGTCAAGATCAAAGGAACAGGATTTGTGGGCTCGATGACCTGGAAGGGGGGCAACTCGACGATAGGATATGTAGAGGAAGTGCCTCGACATGCCAAATATCAGATCGGCGACACGATCGTGACCAGCGGCTACTCCACTACCTTCCCCGAGGGAATACCGGTGGGCACGATAGTGGGTCGAGTCAGAGGCGAGGATGAAAGTTTCTTCACACTCAAGCTGAAATTGGCATCCGACTTCAAGGCCCTCAGCGCCGTGAGAGTGATACGCGATATTTACAAATCGGAGATTGACTCCTTGGCAAACTACGATAAAATAGACTAACCTGATTACGATAAAAAAGATAAGATAGAAATGGATAAGACATTGCTCAACAATTTTGTCGTAATGATTGTTATGGTATTGTTGCAAGTATTGATCTTCAACAACATCATGCTCTTCAGCGTGGCGATGGGTTATGTGTTTATCTACACCATAATCCGATTGCCGATGAGTCTACACACCAACTGGCTGCTGAGACCTTTGCCTTTCTGTTGGGCTTGGTGATCGATATATTTTCCGACACAGCCGGAGTTAACACGATCTCCTGCACGATCTTGGCAATGGTGAAGCGACCTGTATTGTATGCCTATATAGCCCGCGACGACAGCACGAAAAATATCGTACCATGCCTCTCGACTCTTGGTTTTGCGGTGTATGGGAAATATCTCTTCACGATGTCGATGATCTATACTCTATTGACCTTCGTGTTGGAATACTTCAACTTTGCCGACTTCAAAGAGATAGCCTTGATGACTATCTGCAGCAGTCTCTTCACCTTCATCCTGATACTCGGGATAGATAGTCTAATTATAACACGACGTGAGAAAAGATTATAAATTAGAGAAGCGGAAGTATGTGATCGGTGGATTCATCACTCTGATAGTGATCATCTACATCATACGACTTTTCGGTTTGCAGATCGGCGACGACAAGTATAAGGAGAGTGCCGACAGCAATGCCTTCTTGCGACGTGTCATCTATCCGGCTCGTGGCTTGGTGTATGATCGCAACGACCGACTGGTGGTGTTCAACAAGCCGGCCTACGATGTGATGCTTATCCCGAAAGATGTAGCGGAATTTGACACGATGATGCTCTGCAACGCCTTGAGCATCACCAAAGAGCAACTCTTGGAGAAATGGAGTGATATGAAAGACACCCACAAGAATCCGGGCTATTCGGCATATACACCCCAGAAACTCATCTCCCATCTATCGCAAGAAGACTATGGGAGGCTTCAGGAGAAGCTCTATCTTCTACCCGGATTCTTCATCCAGAAACGAACGGTAAGGGAGTATAACTATCACTGCGGCGCGAACATCTTGGGAAACATCCGTGAAGTATCGTCGGGGGATATGGAGCGCGACCGCTACTATCGACGCGGCGACTACACCGGCGACTTGGGCATCGAGAAGAGTTATGAGGTGGCACTTCGCGGCCGCAAGGGTGTCGAGATATTGATGAAAGATGCCCATGGGCGCATCAAGGGTAAATATGAGAATGGCATCCACGATCAGGCTCCCGTGTCGGGACACAACCTGAAGCTCTCTATCGACATCGAACTCCAGGAATATGGAGAGCAGTTGATGAAGAACAAGATCGGAGCGATCGTGGCAATCGAGCCCTCCACCGGAGAGATTCTTGCTCTGGTTACCTCGCCCAACTATGACCCTTCAATATTGGTGGGTCGAGAGAGGGGTAACAACTATGCCACATTAGTGAAAGATCCCTACAAGCCGCTTTACGACCGGGCGATACAGGGTGCATACCCACCCGGATCGACATTCAAGCCCTCGCAAGGACTTATCTTCCTGCAAGAGGGTGTGATAACACCCTCCACATCATATCCCTGCCATCGGGGATACGTGAATGGACTTCGTGTCGGTTGTCACGGCCACGCCTCCCCGATTGCCTTGAAGCCTGCCATACAGACCTCATGTAATGCCTACTTCTGCTGGGGATTCAAGAATATGATCGACAAGCGAGGCACGAAGGTGGCTGATCAATTCGAGAAATGGAAAAACTATATGGTGGAGATGGGCTATGGCTACAAATTGGGAGTCGATCTTCCCTTCGAGAGCCGCGGCTTTATCCCCAACAATGAATTTTACAGCAAGTCCTTCCGAGGTGCCAACTGGACCGCCAACTCGGTGATATCGATCTCGATAGGCCAGGGAGAGGTGCTTGCCACTCCCCTACAGATCGCCAACCTCTGTGCCACGATCGCCAACCGGGGATGGTTCATCACTCCCCATGTGGTGAAAGAGATCGAGGATAGTGTGATCGATGAGAAATATCGCAAGAAGCGTATTCCCTCGATCAAGAAGCAATATTACGAGCAGGTGGCAGAGGGTATGCGCATGGCAGTGACCGGGGGAACATGTCGCACGGCGAATCTTCCCGACATCGAGGTGTGTGGCAAGACCGGTACGGCACAGAACCCGCATGGTCGCGACCACTCGGCCTTTATGGGCTTCGCCCCTTACCACAATCCGAAGATAGCGATCGCCGTATATGTGGAGAATGCCGGTTTCGGTGCCACTTACGGCGTGCCTATCGGTTCGCTGATGATGGAGAAGTATCTCACCGGAAAAATCCGCGACTCGCGCAAGGGGTTGGAAGAAAGAATGTTGAACTCAAATACAATAGTATCAAGTGGCGTCAAGAAACACTGATTCAAGCATATCGGCATTCAAATCGATAGATTGGATAACGATCATACTCTATATGATACTCGTGGCCTACGGAGCCGTGAGCATCTATGCTGCGAGTTATGACTTCGACAACGCCAGTCTCTTCGACCTCCGGGAGTTCTCGGGCAAGCAAATCCTCTGGATAGGGCTTTCGCTCGTGATAGGGTGCGTGATCATGATCACCGATTATCGCATCTATAAGACCTACGCCTATCCGATATATATTGGAGTGTTGATAATATTGCTCATAACGATCTTCATAGCCCCCGACATCAAGGGGTCGCACTCATGGATCAAGATCGGGTCGATGAGTTTACAACCTGCCGAGTTCGGCAAATTTGCCACCGCGTTGGCACTTGCCAAGCTCTTTGACTCCTACAATTTCCGGCTCAATGCCAAGATCAGCAACTACTTCCGAGCACTTATCATCATCTTCCTGCCTATCATCTTCATCTTGATGCAGAAAGAGACGGGAAGTGCGTTGGTCTATATCTCCTTTATCTTCGTGCTCTATCGCGAGGGTATGAGCGGCTTGGTGCTCTTCTCGGTGCTCTGTGCCATTTCCTATTTCGTGGTGGCAATCAAATTTGCCGACCCCCTGATTTTGGGTATGCCTTCGGGAGAGTTTACCGTCTTTATACTGATCATGTTGGTGTTCTCGCTGATGTTGCTCTTCTACTGCAAGGATATCATCATCGCACGCAATGTGATATATGGTTTTGTCGGCTCGGGATTGGTGGTAACGATATTATCGCTCTGCCATGTGCCTGTAAATGGGCTACTCTACTTCATCATCATCATCGCGGCAGCCATCATCTATACGGCGATAGCGATGTTCCGTCATCGAATACGCAAATTCCTGATCACCATTGGTTTTGCATTAGTATCGGTGGTGTTTCTCTTCTCGGTGAACTATGTATTCAGCAATGTGTTGGAGCCACACCAGCAGATGCGAATCAAGGTGGCACTCGGCATCGAAGAGAATCTTCAGGGGGCGGGCTATAACGTCAATCAGTCGAAGATAGCGATCGGGTCGGGAGGGATCACGGGCAAGGGGTTCCTGAATGGTACGCAGACGAAGTTGAAATATGTGCCCGAACAGCATACCGACTTCATCTTCTGCACGATAGGTGAAGAGCAGGGTTTTATCGGCACGACGACAGTGCTGATACTCTTCCTTACCCTTATCTTGCGACTTATCCACATCGCCGAGCGACAGCGCACCATCTTCGAGCGGGTCTATGCATACTGTGTGATATCAATCTTGATCTTCCACCTATGCATCAACATCGGGATGGTAATCGGGCTATGTCCCGTGATCGGTATACCACTACCCTTCTTCAGTTACGGGGGGTCATCGCTCTGGGGATTTACAATATTACTCTTTATTTTACTACGCCTTGACGCATCGCGCAAGGAGCGAATGGACTAACACTTATCATCACAACCATGGATTTCAGATTAGAAAAAACGATAAGCGACAGCAATGCACGCGCCGGAGTGATCACCACAGATCATGGCGAGATACCGACCCCAATCTTTATGCCTGTGGGCACAGTGGGGAGTGTCAAGGCAGTGCATGCTCATGAACTTCGCGACGATATCAACGCCAAGATTATCCTTGGCAATACCTATCATCTCTACCTGCGTCCCGGCTTGGAAATACTACACAAGGCGGGAGGGCTCCACAAGTTCAACAGTTGGGATCGGCCGATCCTCACCGACTCGGGAGGTTTCCAGGTCTTCTCCTTGGCATCGAACCGCAAGCTTCATGAAGAGGGGGCATGGTTTCGCAGTCATATAGATGGGAGCAAGCATCTCTTCACGCCGGAGGGTGTGGTGGATATCGAGCGAGTGATCGGTGCCGACATCATGATGGCACTCGACGAATGTCCTCCCGGCACAGCAGACTATGACTATGCCAAGAACTCTCTTGGACTGACCCTGAGATGGCTGAAACGTGGATGGAAGCGCTATCAAGAGACAGAGGGGCTCTATGGCTATCGCCAGGCATATTTCCCGATAGTGCAGGGATGTGTCTATCCCGATCTGCGTCGGGAGTCGGCTAAGTTTATCGCAGACCTCGGTGCCGACGGCAACGCCATCGGAGGCTTGGCAGTCGGCGAACCGACCGAGAAGATGTATGAGATGATTGAAATCGTCAACGAGATATTACCGACCGATAAGCCTCGCTATCTGATGGGTGTGGGTACGCCGGCAAATATCCTTGAGGCGATAGATCGTGGCGTGGATATGATGGACTGTGTGATGCCTACGCGCAATGGCAGAAATGGCATGATCTTCACTCGCCATGGCATCATCAACCTGAAGAATAAGAAATGGGCAGACGACTTCTCACCCCTTGACGAGGGTGGGCCATCGATCGTGGACCATGAGTATTCCCGCGCCTATCTGCGCCATCTCTTTGTGAGCCATGAGATCTTGGGCATGCAGATCGCCTCTATCCATAATCTTGCCTTCTACCTCTGGCTCGTGACCGAGGCTCGCAATCATATCCTCGCCGGCGATTTCAAGGCCTGGAAAGAGGAGATGGTGGTCAATGTGACTCGAAGACTCTGAGATAATTTGGAATTAGGAGATAGGAATTAGGAATTTTTAACGGGGGAATTATTTTGATTTAAAAGATGAAAGGGAAGGTTCGGAAAATAACTGAACGGGTTAAGGAGAGCCGCATGATGCGTATACTGCGAGTGGCTCGCCGCAGACGTCTCAAGCATATCAAACTGAAGGGCATCTCGCGGAAGTCTCTTCATTTCTCCTACCGATCGATCGGTCTGAAGACACTCGACATATTTATCCTCAAGAAGTTCTTGGGCACATACTTTTTCGCCACGATGCTGATCTTGGCGGTGGCTTCCATGTTTGACGTCACCGAGAAGTTGGATGCCTTCCTCAGCGCCCCCCTCAAGGAGACTATCTTCGACTACTTTATGTCCTTCCTTCCCTACTTTGCCAACCAATTGGCGCCCCTCTTCACCTTCATCTCGGTGATCTTCTTCACCACCAAATTGGCGGGCAACTCTGAGATCATAGCCATCCTCTCGAGTGGTGTGAGCTTCAACAGGTTGATGCGACCCTATATGATCGGAGCTGCTGTGATAGCAGCGCTTACCTTCGTACTTAGCAACTATCTAATACCCCCGACGAACGTGAAGCGTATCGAATATACCAACAAATATGTGAAGAACAAGAAGGTGACCACCGGCTTGGATATCCAGCTGATGGCAGCACCGGGAGAAGTGGTGTATATCGGGCGCTTTGAGAACTCCTCTAAGACGGGTTATCGCTTCTCCTTGGATAAGTTTGAAGGGAAAGAGCTCGTGTCGCGACTCACGGCGCAGACAGCAAATTACGACACTACCAAGATGTATCACTGGACGGTAAATAATTACACCATCCGAGACTTCGACGGCATGAAAGAGAAGATCTCACGCGGCACTCGCCTCGACACGATCATCACCATCGAACCTCGCGACCTGCTGATCTCGTCGGGCGATCAGGAGACACTGACCACGCCTCAGCTGTCGGAATATATCGAAAAGCAACGTAATCGAGGTGTGGCGAATATCAAGAGTTTCGAGATAGAGAAAGAGCGACGCTATGCCACTACGGCGGCAGCCTTTATCCTTACACTCATCGGTGTGTCGCTATCGGCACGCAAATCGAAGGGTGGCATGGGTCTGAACATCGGTATCGGTCTGTTGCTCAGTTTCAGTTATATTCTCTTCTCGACGGTGACAAGCCAGTTTGCCCTCTCAGGCATGACCTCACCCTGGGTGGCAATGTGGATACCCAATTTCGTATACCTCGCCATCGGGTTCTTCCTATATCAGAAAGCCAGAAAATTCTAAGACAGTTACTTCTTGACGAGCTGAGTATAGCCTATTTGGAAGAAAGAGTGAGAATAGTCTCTGGGGCGGACCACATCGTCATCGACCATCACTATATCTATGTCGATGGGCACTACCCCGGCGGCGCGTGCAGCGGCATCCCTGCCATTGGCGAGTTCATATTCTTTAAGATGATTATTGAACTCATCGCAAGTTTCACTGATTTTACCGATTACTACTGCATTGACGTAGGGACTACCGACACCATGCAAAGCAGGCGTACGATATAATGTAGAGGCTTGATACTCTTCTAATTCATGCGAGAGCCATCCCAAGGCAGACTTCACCTCTTCATATCCCACATTAGACCCGACAGATAAGACAACACTATTCATAATCCTGCAACAAGATCATTTTGCTTTCATCGGTATGGAATTGGTGAGCGTAAAGATGGTCAATTCCGGTTTGGCGGCAAGGATGCGAGCCGGGAAACCGACCTCACCGCATCCGATATTTACATAAAGGCTCATATTCGTGCCATCCTTGGCTTTAGTCTCAT
This sequence comes from Bacteroidales bacterium, assembly GCA_004553095.1. Lineage (GTDB taxonomy): Bacteria > Bacteroidota > Bacteroidia > Bacteroidales > Muribaculaceae > Lepagella. The sequence goes on along the minus strand of SFMJ01000085.1, from coordinate 713 downwards.
AGAGTCCTGCCCACTGCTCATAGCGAAACTTGCTTGGCGACCATTGCCAACTTCCCACCTTGAGCATCATCTGCATGGCATGGGTATGCCCCGCCAAGGAGAGATCGATGTTGCTGATATCTACAGCCACACTGCTCCAATGCATCGGATTGTGGGTCAACAATATCTTAAACATATCATCATTAAGACCACGAAAATTTTTCGGATTATCAGGATATGACTTGCCGAGATCACCCAACTGCTTGAAGGGTGGTTCACCCCAGTTCTCCACACCTATCAATACGATCGAATCATTGTCGACCTTGACAAACTCTGTGGTGTTGCACATCACAGTCCAGTTGATGCTCTTCATCATCTTCTTGAGACGATCCACATCCTTATTGGCATCGCCGGGATGTTCCCAATCCATATAGCCGCCGTAGTCATGGTTGCCTAAGACAGCATATACGCCATGAGGGGCATGAAGGCGTGCAAACACCGGCAAGAAGGGGTCGAGTTCCTTCGAGCAACGGTTGACGATATCACCTGTAAAGAGTATAAGATCCACATCTTGAGCATTGATTTCATCGACCAGGTGAGAAACAAAGGTGGTGTCATTGCCCCACGTTCCGACATGGGCATCGCTGAATTGGAGGATGCGGAAACCCTCGAACGACTTGGGCATCTTGGGAGAATTGATAGTGACATGATTCACTACGATATCATGGCGTGTA
>SFMJ01000084.1 GCA_004553095.1 Bacteroidales bacterium | reverse complement strand
CCTGAAGTGGCATTCTTCGACATCAACGACAATATGGACCTTGCCGAAGATTTCATCAAGTATTGTATCGGTTATGCCTTGGAACACTGCAGGAGCGACATCGAGTTCCTCGCCGAGCACTTCGACAAGGAGCTGATCGACCGTCTTAACTTCGTGTTGAACAATGACTTCGTGCGCCTGTCATATACCGAGGGTGTCAAGATCCTCGAAGAGTCAGGCCGCAAGTTTGAGTTCCCTGTATACTGGGGAGTCGACTTGGCGAGCGAGCATGAGCGCTACCTCGTAGAGGAGCACTTCAAACGCCCGGTCATCCTCACCGACTATCCCAAGGAGATCAAGGCATTCTATATGAAGCTCAACGACGATGGCAAGACCGTGCGCGCCATGGATGTGCTCTTCCCCAAGATCGGCGAGATCATCGGCGGTTCGGAACGTGAAGAGAACTACGACAAACTCACCGGCCGCATCGAAGAGTTGGGTCTCACCGGCATGGACTGGTATGTCGATACACGCCGCTATGGCACAGTGCCTCACTCCGGCTTCGGTCTCGGTTTCGAGCGCCTCGTGCTCTTCGTCACCGGTATGCAAAACATCCGCGACGTGATCCCCTTCCCCCGCTATCCCAACAACTGCGAGTTCTAAGGCTCGCACTCTAAGTAGCACACTATAAGCTAAATGAAACGTCTATTGACACTGATATACGCAATCCTGCTGCTCGTCTCGGTCTCTATCGCCGGCGAGCGACAGGATTCGGTTGTAGTAAGTCTCGTCACCTGCTGGCCGGGTAGCGAGGTCTACGAACTCTGTGGCCATGAGGCCATACGCATAAGAGGTGTCGACAGATTCGGCACTCCGGTTGACTCAGTATGGAATTATGGCACTTTCGATTTCGCCCAGCCCAATTTCGTATATCGATTCGTCAAGGGTGAGACCGACTATATGCTCTCTTCTTATTCATTCTCTCTCTTTATGCAGGAGTATATGATGTTCGGTCGCCATGTCGAAGAGCAAGACCTCAACCTGACTCCCGCAGAGGCCTCGAAGTTGCTCTCCCTGCTCCGCACAGAGGCTCTTCCCGCCAATCGAGTGTATCGCTACAACTATGTCAAGGATAATTGCGCCACTCGCATCCTCGATCGCCTCGATCAGGTGGCATCTTCGCGCATCATCTATCCCGATTCGATAACTTACGGCTCGTTCCGCCGCGAGATGCGTGCATATCATCGCGATTATCCCTGGTATCAGTTTGGCATTGACCTCGCTCTCGGCTCCGGCATCGACATCCCGATCACCGGCCGTCAGGAGATGTTCGTGCCCCTCGAGATGATGAAGAAGGTGGATGGTGCTCACTTTGCCGACGGCCGTCCCTTGGTGGCGCAACATCGTGTCGTCTTCGACGGTCTTCCCGATGCCACCCTCGGTCCCACCCCTTGGATAGCCACTCCATTGACTTTGTCATTGTCTCTCCTGGTAGTCATCGCGCTCCTAAGCTGGCTTCAATGGCGCCGTAAGAGAGTGTGGCGTTGGCTCTATTCTCTGATCTTCAGTGTGATAGGTCTGGTAGGGTGTGTCGTTACTTTCTTAGTCTTCTTCAGTAGTCATGAGGCCACATCGCCCAATATGTTGCTGATATGGCTCAATCCTCTCCAACTCATTTTTGCCGCGAGCATCTGGTCGGGTCGCCGACTCCGATGGCTCTCCTTGGCAATCGCTTATTACAACATCATCGCCCTCTTGGTGAGTGGCATCGTTTGGCCATTCCAGCAGCAGTGTGCCAACCCTGCCTTCTTCCCTCTCATGGTGCTCACCATGATTATGGCGATAACCTATGCCCTTATCCCCCGCGCTGAGGGCTATAACTATAAGAAAAATAAATCGGCTAAATCACCCGCTTATGAAGAGACTCGCTCTCTCGGTGTTGTCGGTGGCGGCAGCTCTGTCGCTCGCCGCTCAAGGAGGTCAGGCGCGACCACGTCTCGTGGTCGGTATCGTCGTTGATCAGCTCCGCACCGACTATATAGAATATCTTCGCGATTATTTCGGCGAGAAGGGCTTCAAGGCCTTGCTCGCTGATGGTGTGTATATGCGCGACGTCGATTTCAAGACTTCTCGCCTCGATGCCACATCTGCCACAGCCCTCCTTTACACCGGTGCTTATCCCTCTGAAACGGGTGTCCCCTCCGCCAATATTTATGAGGTAAAACAGTCGAGGGTGACACATCGTCCACCCCTCACTCCCGCCGATGCCCTCTCGATTTCCAACGACTCCTTCACCCCGACAGCCTTGAGGCTATCCACCATAGCCGATGAACTCGTGATTGATGCCGCCGGAGCCGCCAAGATATATTCCGTGGCTATAGACCCGCAGCAGGCTGTCATCATGGCAGGACATGCCGGCACAGGAGCCATCTGGCTCAACAATTCGTCGGGCAATTGGGCATCTTCTTCCTATTATAATGCCATCCCCTCAAGTGTCTATTCGCGCAATCTCAGCCGCTCGCTCGCTTCGCGTATTGACACTATGGTCTGGACCCCTTCCGCCTCTTTTAATAAGGTGGAGGGTATATCTCAGAAAAGACGAATCTCTCCTTTCCGCCATTCTTTCTCTCAGCGCGATCGCGATGTCTACCTCCGTTTTGCCAACTCTCCTTTCGCCAATCGCGAGGTGACCGATGTTGCTATTGATCTGATTAATAATCTTAACCTCGGAAATACCCCGGGCGAAACCGATATGCTCAACGTGGCTTATTCACTCGCCCCGTTCAAATATTCATCATCCGGCGCTGTCAATGCCGAACTGATCGATGCCTATCTACGCCTCGACGGCCAGTTGGCTCGTCTCATCAGCGCCGTCGATAAGTCGGTCGGTGCTCAAAATGTCATAATTTGGCTTTCTTCTACCGGACATTACAACGACCCCAACCTCGACGACAGCAAGTATAAGATACCTACCGGGGTCTTCTCCACCAAGAGAGCCCGCTCTCTCCTCAATTCATATCTTTCGGCTCGCTTCGGCGCTGCCTCTTACGTGCTCGAGTTTCGCGATGATCAAGTCTTCTTCGATCGTAAGGTCCTCGAGAATACTCGTATCAACACTGCCGATGTGTTGGCTGAGGCTCGCTCCTTCTTGATCAAGATGAGCGGTGTGGCTGAAGCCTATACCATCGATGATGTAATATCCTCTGCATCAGAGGCTTGTCGTGATATTCGATTGGGCGTAGACCTGCAATATTGCGGCGATATATTCTTACATTTCTCCCCGGGATGGAGGGTGGCTTACGATGAGCAACTCCCGGTCCAAGAGAGGGTGGTCCGTCATGCATCGATACTTACTCCCGCTTTCATCAGAGCGCCGGGGGTGGCTCCAACTCGCATCAACACCACTGTCGAAGCCGTCAGGATTGCACCTACATTGACCAATACTCTCCATATACGTGCTCCCAACGGCGCTACACATAAAGCTCTCCCTCTCGATGAAAAATAATCATCGATCAGTTAACTTCCATTAATATCGAAAATTATAATAGACAATGATAAATAAATTTTTCAAAAAAATCTTTGGCGATCAGTCTGAACGCTCCGTGCGTCCCCTATGGAATCGCCTCAAAACAGAGATCAACCCCATCTCGGAGGAGATCCTGACTATCTCTAACGATGAACTCCGCGCTCGCATCGACAAGGTGCGCGATCATATCCGTGGCAATGCTGCCGAGTATAAGAGGCAGATGGATGAGCTTCGAGCTCAGATCGAGTCGCTCGATTATGACAAGCGTGAGTCGCTCTGGAAGAAAATCGACGACCTCCGCGAGGAGATGTTTACCCAATATGCCCGCGATCTTGACGCGGCTCTCCCCGAAGTGTTTGCCGTGGTCAAGGAGACGGCTCGTCGTTTCAAGGAGAATGAAACCATCGAGGTGACGGCCACCGAGGCTGACCGCCAATTGGCTCGTCAGGGTAAGGATTTTATCACCATCGATGGCGATAAGGCTATCTACAAGCACTCCTGGATGGCAGGTGGCAACCTGGTCACCTGGGATATGATGCACTATGACGTGCAGCTCATCGGTGGTATGGTGCTCCATGGCATCACCAACAATGGCAAGGTCACCAACAACATCGCCGAGATGGCAACCGGTGAGGGTAAGACCCTCGTGGCTACTCTCCCTGTGTTCCTCAACGCCCTCACCGGCGAGGGTGTCCATGTCGTTACGGTCAATGATTACCTCGCCAAGCGTGACTCCGAGTGGATGGGGCCCCTCTATCAGTTCCATGGACTCACAGTGGCTTGTATCGACAAGACCGAGCCTAACTCCGAAGATCGCCGCCAAGCTTACGCCTGCGATATCACATTCGGTACGAACAATGAGTTCGGTTTCGACTATCTACGAGACAATATGGCTGTGCAGACCCAAGACCTCGTGCAGCGCGAAGAGCATTATTATGCCATCGTCGATGAGGTCGACTCCGTCTTGATCGACGATGCTCGTACGCCTCTTATCATCTCTGGCCCGGTGCCTAAGGGCGACGATCAGATGTTCAATGAGTTCAAACCCAATGTCGAGAAGGTGGTGAATGCTCAGCGCAAACTCGCTCAGCAGCTCCTGCTCGAGGCCAAGGAGAAGATCTCTGCCGGCGACCTCGAGAATGGTGGCCTCGCTCTATTCCGCGTCTATAAGGCACTCCCCAAGCATGGTCCCCTGATCCGTTATCTCTCCGAGGAGGGTATCAAGCCCTTGCTCCTCAAGGTCGAGGCTAAATATATGGCTGACAACAACCGCGAAATGCCCGTGGCCGTAGAGCCCCTCTATTTCGTGATCGATGAGAAGAATCACTCTATCGAACTCACCGATAAGGGTATCGAAGTCCTCTCCGGCACCACCACCGACCCCGATTTCTTCATCCTCCCCGACATCGCCTCGCAGCTCAGTGCCGTCGAGAATGAACAGCTCACAGCCGATGAAAAGCGCGAGAAGAAGGATAATCTCCTCCAGAACTATTCGATCAAGTCGGAGCGTGTACATACTGTCAATCAGCTGCTTAAGGCATACACTCTATTCGACAAGGATGTCGAATATGTGATCGATGATAATAAGATCAAGATCGTCGATGAGCAGACCGGACGTATCATGGAGGGGCGCCGCTATTCCGATGGCCTCCATCAGGCTATCGAGGCCAAGGAGGGTGTTAAGGTGGAGGCTGCCACTCAGACCTACGCCACCATCACGCTGCAAAATTACTTCCGTATGTATCGCAAACTCGCCGGTATGACCGGTACGGCCATGACCGAAGCGGGCGAGTTCTATGATATATACAAGCTCGATGTCATCGAGATCCCGACCAATCGTCCGGTGATCCGCAATGATATGAACGACCGCGTATATCGAACCAAGAAGGAGAAATATGCCGCCGTGATTCAGGAGATCGAGGATATGATCGCTGTGGGTCGCCCCGTGCTGGTCGGCACAACATCGGTAGAGATCTCCGAGTTGCTCTCCAAGATGCTGAAACTCCGCAAGATCGACCACCAGGTGCTCAATGCCAAGCTCCACCAGAAGGAGGCTGAAATCGTGGCTCTCGCCGGCCAGAAGGGCACTGTCACCATCGCCACCAATATGGCAGGTCGTGGTACGGATATCAAGCTTTCGCCCGAGGTGAAAGCCGCCGGCGGTCTCGCCATCATCGGTACCGAGCGCCATGAGTCGCGACGTGTCGACCGCCAGTTGCGTGGTCGTGCCGGTCGTCAAGGTGACCCCGGTAGCTCCGTTTTCTTCGTCTCTTTCGAAGACACTGTGATGCGTCTCTTCGCCAACGACCGCGTCGTTAAGATGCTCGACCGCCTCGGGTTCAAGGAGGGCGAGATGATCGAAAACAGCATGGTGACCAAGAGCATCGAAAATGCTCAGAAACGTGTCGAGGAGAATAACTTCGGTATCCGTAAGCGCCTCGTAGAATATGACGATGTGATGAATGCTCAGCGTCGCGGCGTATATTCTCGCCGTCAGAATGCCCTCAAGGGTGAGCGCATTGGCGTCGATATCGCCAATATGGTATATGAGTTGAGCGATTCACTCGCTTCGACTCGCTTCGACTCTTTCGAAAGTTTCTCCGAAGAACTCAACAGCCTCTTCGCCATCGAAGTCCCCTTCACCGAGGCTGAATATGGCAAACTCGATGAGCAGGAGATATCTGCCCGGATCGCTGAGTCTGTCTTGGCTACTATGGAGCGCAAGAAGGAGAAACTATGTGCCGAGATCATGCCATACGTCAAGGATTTCGTTGAGGAGAAGGGTGCCAAAGGCCCGATCGGCGTGCCTATGACCGATGGCAGACGTATGTTCAACATCCGTGCCGATATCGAGGAGTGTTACAACAATGGTTGCAAACCACTTGCCAAAGCGTGGGAGAAGGCCGTGCTCCTCTCTTCGATCGACTCTTGCTGGCAGGAGCAACTCCGCGAAATGGATGAACTCCGCAAGGCTGTGCAGAATGCCACCTACGAGCAGAAAGACCCGCTGGTGATCTACAAGATTGAGGCTTACAACATCTGGGAGAAGATGCTCGTGGAGATGAACTCCAAGTCTGTGTCTACTCTGATGCGTGGCCGCAAGGCTGTGCCCGACTATGAGGACTCAAAGGCTGCTGAAAAGGCTGCCGAGGAGGCTCGCCGCAAGCAGGAGGAGGAGCGTCGCCGTCGCCCCGTTTATGCCCAGCCTCGCAACGCTTCTATCACTCAGGCTCCCGCCGGAGGTGTGCCTAACCCTTACGCAGGATATAGCACTACTCGCGAAACATACGAAGGGGAAACCGCTCAGCGTCAAGCCGCTATGAATGCCAACCGCGGTGGTAGACCCGTAACCCAGCCCATCAAGGCGCAACCTAAAGTGGGTCGTAATGATCCTTGTCCCTGCGGCAGCGGTAAGAAGTATAAGAACTGCTGCGGCCGTGGTCAGTAATTCTGAAATTATCTCTCTAACCATCTTAAATCCTTATAGTTATGGATGAAAAGTATTTTATGATCATCAATGGGCAGCAGGTAGGCCCTCTCCCCAAAGATCAATTACTTGCCAATGGTCTTACCTCCAACACTCCTGTGTGGCGCCAAGGTCTCGACCAGTGGGCACCTGCTTCGACTCTCCCTGAGATGGCTGACCTCTTCTATTCCCCTCAGCAACCGGTGGTAAATGTAGAGCCGGTAGAACCGGTACAGCCCGTACAGCCGGTGCAACCCGTACAGCCCGTACAGCCCGTACAACCCGTACAGCCAATACAATCAGCGGACCCTGTACAGCCCGCCGGATATGGTCAGCTCGCCGGATATGGTCAGCCTGCCGGATATGGTCAG
>SFMJ01000083.1 GCA_004553095.1 Bacteroidales bacterium | reverse complement strand
CCAAGAAGGCTCTTGAGGCTACTCTCGAGACTATCGCAGAGGCCCTCAAAAATGAAGACAAGGTGCAATTGATCGGTTTCGGTACTTTCGCTGTGGTTGATAAACCCGAACGTACCGGCATCAATCCCCTGACTAAGGAGAAGATCGTTATCCCGGCTCGCAAAGTCGTGAAATTCAAACCGGCTGCCGAACTCGGTAAGTAAGAGTTCTCCTCTTACATCGCCCGCTATCACAAGCCTTGGAGCATCCCACACGGTATGCCCCAAGGTTTCTCTTTATCCAATCACTTCCATCTATTATCTAATAACTATTATCTAATAACTAATAACTAACTCTCGATTTTTACTTTTCCGTTTTTTTATTTAACTTTGTAAATTCAAACTATTATATCTTTTTGTAAATGTCAATTGAATCTATTCTGGCTCGCGGCGCCGCCGATGCTGTGCATCATCTCTATGGCGCTGACGTCGATGCCTCTCTACTCACCCCCACCGCCACTCGCAAGGAGTTTAAGGGCGATATGACTATCGTTGTCTTCCCTATCCTCAAGATCTCTCGCAAGGCCCCCGATGCCACTGCAACTGAGATCGGAAACTGGATGGTCGAAAACCTCGATGCCGTCGAGGAGTGTAATGTCGTTAAGGGTTTCCTCAATCTGTCGATCTCTCGCCATTTCTGGATCGATCTGCTCCATGATATAGCCGCTACTCCCGAGTTCGGTTTCCGTAAGGCTGACCGGAATTCACCACTCGTGATGGTGGAGTATTCTTCGCCCAATACCAATAAGCCTCTCCACCTCGGCCATGTGCGCAATAACCTCCTCGGCTATTCGCTCGCTCGAATCCTCGAGGCTAACGGCAATAACGTCGTTAAGACCAATATCGTAAACGACCGTGGTATCCATATCTGCAAGTCGATGCTCGCTTGGCAGAAGTGGGGCGAGGGGGCTACTCCACAATCCACAGGCCTGAAGGGCGACCACCTTATCGGTAATTTCTATGTCGCTTTCGACCGCCATTTCAAGGAGGAGGTCAAGGAGATTATGGAACAGAAACATATCTCCGAAGATGAGGCTAAGGAACTCTCTCCTCTTATGAAGGAGGCTCGCGAGATGCTCCGCAAGTGGGAGCAGGGCGACCCCGAAGTGCGTGCCCTCTGGGAGAAAATGAACTCTTGGGTTTACGACGGCTTCGACGAAACTTACGCCCGCCTCGGCGTCTCGTTCGATAAGATCTATTATGAGTCGCAAACATATCTCGAGGGTAAGGAACTCGTGCTCAAGGGCCTCGAGGAGGGTAAGATGTATCGCAAGGAGGATGGCTCGGTGTGGGCTGACCTCACTGCAGAAGGCCTCGACCATAAACTCTTGCTCCGCGCTGACGGCACTTCCGTATATATGACTCAGGATATCGGCACCGCCAAACTCCGTTATCGCGATTATCCCATCGATCGTATGATCTATGTCGTGGGCAATGAACAGAATTATCACTTCCAGGTGCTCTCGATTTTGCTCGACCGCCTCGGCTTCAAGTGGGGCAAGGATCTGATGCACTTCTCTTACGGCATGGTCGAACTCCCCAATGGCAAGATGAAGTCGCGCGAAGGCACTGTCGTCGATGCCGACGATCTGATCGACACCATGATCTCTTCGGCTGCCGAGATGAGCGCTGAACGTTTCGCCGATATGCCTGCTGAGGAGGCCGCCGAAGTGTCGCGAATCGTCGGCCTGGGTGCCCTGAAGTATTTCCTCCTCAAGGTGGATCCCCGCAAGAATATGCTCTTCAACCCCGAGGAGTCGATCGATTTCAACGGCAACACCGGTCCGTTCATCCAGTATACCTACGCTCGTATCCGCTCTGTCCTTCGCAAGGCTCCCGAGTTCGACCCGATGGCTACTCCCGCCGGTGTCCCCAATGAGAAGGAGGCGCAACTCATCCGCAAGATCGACGATTTCCGAAACGTCGTGGCTGAAGCCGGCAAGAATTGCTCTCCCGCTCTTATCGCCAATTATGCATACGCTCTCGCCAAGGAGTTCAATCAGTTCTATCATGACTATTCGATCCTCCGCGAAGAGGATGCCGAAGTTCGCGCTCAGCGCCTGCTGATCTGCTGGGTCACCGCCCGCACTCTCCGCGACGCCATGTCGCTGCTCGGCATCGAAATGCCCGAACGTATGTAAGTTTGGCACAATTTTTGCTATTCTTTACGATAAGAGCGCGTTCCTTAAATTATTCGCTCTAAGTTTTATCTAATAACCTTTTTTACTATGAACTTTAATCATCAAAACATGAACAATGTTCCTCCCCCTTATTATGGCGGAGGTTATGTCAGCGTCGCTTCGCAGACCAATGCTGTGATGAAGCGTGTATACCTGCGTATGACCATTGGCTTGCTCGTGTCTGCTTTCGTCGCTCTCGGTGTGGCAAGCAGCCCGACTCTCATAAGCATCCTCTTTGGAAATCCTATCGTCTATTGGGGTATGTTTATCGCCATGTTTATTATGGCATTTACCATCCCTGCGGCTATGAATAAGTTGTCGAATGGTGCGATGATCGGCCTCTTTGTGCTCTTCGCCGCCCTGATGGGGGCTTCCCTCTCTTCAATATTCCTGGTCTATAGCCTCGGTTCGATCACTTCGACTTTCTTCATCACTGCCGGTACGTTTGGCGCTATGTCGGCATACGGCTATTTCACCAAGACCGACCTTACGAAGTTCGGCTCGTTCCTCTTTATGGCGCTGATCGGTCTGATCATCGCTTCGGTGGTCAACATCTTCTTGAAGTCCGCCACTATGATGTGGATCGTTTCGTTCGTCGGCGTGCTCATCTTTGTGGGTCTTACCGCCTACGACACTCAGCAGGTGAAGCATCTTGCCGCTGCCAATCTCGATCCTGCCCTCACCGATAAGTTGGCTACTATCGGCGCCTTGAACCTCTATCTCGATTTCATCAACCTCTTCCTCTATTTGCTCCGCTTCTTGGGTGCAAGCAGAGACTAATCCTTTATAGATTATGTCTGATTTGAAAGATAAGATCGTTGATGCCATCGATGAGTATCTCGAGGCTACCGAGGCTTGGGATGATGCCCTTCTTGCCATCGATACCGCCACCGACGAAGTCTTCCTCATCGAAGAGGAGGAGGTTGATGAAGAGGCTGATGTCGATATCTACGACATCATGGATTTCATCAAGATGACCCCCGATGGGGAGTGGATCCGCGATGACCAAGCCATCGACAGTGTCGTCGAAGATTACGAGTAAATCCATTCCGACCACACATCAAGAAAATTAACTCACAATCTTATATAAAAGAGAGAGCGCATCCGCGAAGATGCGCTCTCTCTTTTTGTCTATGATGGTTGGGGATTAGTCGTTGTTATGCTTGAAGGTGCGTTGACCACCTTGACGCGGGCCACGGTCGCCACCCTGGCGGGGTCCGCGGTCGCCATCGCGACGAGGACGGGGTCCACGGTCTCCACCCTCACGACGAGGACGAGATTCTCTCTCTACATAGCCCTCGGGCTTGGGAGTCAATACTCGCATCGACAGACGATATTTGCCGGTCTTCTTGTCGATCTCGATGAGTTTGACATTCACCTTGTCACCCTCTTTCAGACCGCTCGCTTCTATGTTCTCAAGACGATCCCATGAGATCTCGCTGATGTGGAGAAGTCCGTCGCGACCGGGCATAAACTCTACGAATGCACCGAAGTCGAGGATCGAACGAACTGTTCCTTCATACACCTCTCCCTCTTCGGGTTGTGCCACGATTGCTTTGATCTTGGCGAGGGCTGCATCGATGCTCGCTTTGTCTTTCGATGCTATCTCTACGCGGCCGATACCCAGCTTCTCATCTTCATCGATAGAGATGGTAGCGCCGGTCTCTTCCTGGATGCCCTGGATCACCTTACCCTGCGGACCAATCACCGCACCGATCATGTCTTTCGGTATCTCGATAGTGATCAGACGAGGCACGTGAGGCTTGTAGTCCTCGCGAGGTGCCGGGATGGTCTCGTTGATGATGTTGAGGATGTGGAGACGTCCGTCGCGTGCCTGGTTGAGTGCACGCTCCAATACTTCATAGCTCAAGCCGTCGCACTTGATATCCATCTGTGTGGCGGTGATACCCTTGGTCGTACCGGTCACCTTGAAGTCCATATCGCCCAGGTGGTCTTCGTCGCCCAGGATGTCGGAGAGGATGGCATATTTCACATTACCCTTGTCGGAGATAAGGCCCATTGCCACGCCGGCTACGGGACGCTTCATCTTCACACCGGCATCGAGCAGCGACAATGTGCCGCCACACACGGTAGCCATCGATGACGAACCGTTAGATTCGAGGATATCGGACACTATGCGGCAGGTGTAGGGGAAGTTGTCGGGAAGCATACGCTTCAATGCGCGGTGTGCCAAGTTGCCATGACCGATCTCGCGACGTCCTACACCACGCTGAGGACGTGCCTCGCCTGTGCTGAAGGGTGGAAAGTTATAGTGGAGCAAGAATCGCTCTTTGCTCTGGTTCAATACATCGTCCACGATCTTCTCGTCGAGTGTGGTACCCAGAGTTGTGGTCACCAATGCCTGTGTCTCACCGCGTGTGAACACGGCTGCTCCGTGAGGACCGGGGAGGTAGTCCACCTCACACCAGATGGGACGAATCTCGGTGGTCTTACGGCCATCCAAACGAATGCCCTCGTCGAGAACGCAACGACGCATAGCCTCTTTCTCGACATCGTGATAATAACGCTTCACCATCGCTATGCGCTGGTCGGCGGTATATTTCTCCAAGTCAGCCTCGGTCATCTCCGGAAGCTGCTCGATATATTCTTCGCATATCTTGTCAAACTGCTCGGCACGCCAATGCTTGTCGGGTGTGCCGGTGCGAGCGATGGCGTAGGCCTTGTCATAACACTTGTCGTGCACATCCTTGCGGAGCTCTTCGTCGTTGATCTCATGGCAGTAGACGCGCTTGGTCTCTTTGCCTGCCTCTTTCATCAACTCGATCTGTGCCACACAGTGCTTCTTGATCTCGGCGTGAGCCACTTTGAGTGCCTCGAGAAGTTCTGCTTCCGACACTTCGTTCATCTCACCCTCCACCATCATTATATTGTCGTATGTAGCACCGACCATCAATTCGATGTCAGCCTCTTCGATCTGCTCGAAGGTGGGGTTGATCACCCATTCCCCTCCTACACGTGCCACTCTCACCTCGGAGATAGGGCCGTTGAAGGGTATGTCACTACATGCCAAGGCGGCTGATGCGGCGATACCTGCCAGGGCATCGGGTGCATCATGTTCGTCGGCTGAGAATAAAATCACATTGACGAACGTGTCGGCATGATAATCTTCAGGAAATAAGGGTCGCAATACACGGTCCACCAAGCGAGATGTCAAAATCTCATAGTCGCTGGCGCGCCCTTCTCTCTTCTGGAATCCACCGGGATACCTACCAATCGAGGCATACTTCTCTTTGTACTCTACTGTGAGGGGCATAAAGTCTACTCCCTCTCCGGCCTCCTGGGCCGAACATACGGTCGCAAGCAACATCGTGTTGCCCATGCGGACCTCTACCGCTCCATCTGCCTGCTTGGCGAGCTTGCCTGTCTCTATGGTGATCTCTCTCCCATCGGGCAAGGTGATGGTCTTCTTTACTGGTTGTAACATAAATTTCGTTATTGTTTTCTTCGCTGCTTGTTTTTTAGGTTGGTAACGCCCGGTTTTGTCATTCTTTGGGACATCCGTCTCGATTACGGTTCCGTGTTAAAGCATAATATCTTGCAAAATTACAAATTTTATTCCATTTCCCATCTTTTTTTTAACAAATTATTGCTAATTTTGTAAAAAATAACCGCTTGATTAATTTATTCCTTATGAAGCTCAGTTCTTTATCCATTTTTACTGCTCTCTTCCTCTGTGTCGCTTGCGGACGCTCGCCCCGTTTCGAGGTCTCCGGTGAGATCGCCGGAGCTGACCCCGATCAGTATGTTGTCCTCGAGAAGTCCGATTTCCACGGCCGTTGGATGCCCGTAGATTCTACCAAAGTCGGAGGCAATGGCAAGTTCTCTATCCATGCCGATGCCCCGGCTTCTCCCGATATCTATCGCCTCTCGCTCGATGGTAAGTTCGTCTACCTCCCTATCGATTCGATCGAGTCGCTACATCTCGTTTCTTCCGCCGCTGAGTTCGGCAGGGTCTTTACCCTCGATGGCACCGACCAAGCCAAACGGCTCGCCGAGTTCGAGAAGGAACTGATTGCCCTCTCCGACCCCGATTCGACTGCTTTGGCTCAGTTCAAACGCAATGTCTATACCAAGTATATCAAGGATGGTCAGGGTTCGATCCTCAGCTATTATGTCCTCACCAAGATAGTCAATGGTGCTCCTCTTTACGACCCCGCTGATGGCGAGGATGCAAAGTATTATGCCGCTGTTGCTACTCAGTTCCAGAATTATCGCCCTAACGACCCTCACGGCAAGATGGTCAAGGAGGTGTCGCTCGCTGCTATGCGCCAACGTAATTCCGCCCTCGGCCGTAAGACCGTGGTGCAAGCTAATGAGTTAAAAGTGATAGATATTGCACTTCCCGGTGTCGATGGTAAGATGGTTCGTCTCTCTGATGTCGTGGGCAAGGGTAAGAAGGTGGTGCTCATCTTCTCGATGATGACCGACCCTAATGCTCCGGCCTTCAACCGTCAGTTGGCTCGCATTTATGAGGCAAAGCGTGGCGCTGTCGAGTTCTTCCAAGTGTCGTTCGACGAGGCTCAGTTCGAATGGCGTGAGGCTGCTCGCAATCTCCCCTGGATCAATGTCATCGACCCCGGTAATGCCACTTCCAATGCCCTGGTAGAGTATAACGTTTCTTCGCTCCCCGCTGTCTTTATATATAGCGCTGAGGGTGAACTTGTGGAGCGCCCCGAGTCGCTCGATGACCTCCAACGCAAACTCTAAGCCCCCCCACGTATAGACTATGGACTGGAAAAATGTATTAGGCTCGCTCCTCGAAAATGCCGACCTCCCCGCCGGCGAGGAGCCAACCCCTGAGGCCACTCCTGCCAAGACCCCGACTCTCCCCACTCTGCATGTGCTGATCGATCGTAAGGGACGTAAGGGTAAGACCGCTACCATCGTCGAGGGCTTTGACCCCGATATCCCCGACGAAACGGAGCGCATCGCCGCTCTCCTCAAGCGTAGCCTCGGAGTAGGCGGTAGCGCACGCGGTGGCGAAATCCTCATCCAGGGGAACCTCGTCGACCAGGTGAAGAAGATCCTCTCAGCTCAAGGCTATAAAGTAAAATAACAGCCCCATTTCCTATCTCCTAATTCCTAACTCCTAATTCCTAACTCCTAACTCCTAACTCCTCACT
>SFMJ01000082.1 GCA_004553095.1 Bacteroidales bacterium | reverse complement strand
AGGTGGGCCAGAGATCGATGTCATCGGTGTCGTAGTCATCCCAGTAAGGAGGCCACGGACGCGGGCGAGGAGGTACAGGCCGAGGTCCCGGCGGCCACGGCCTCGGCCCCGGAGGGCACGGAGGCGGCGGGCAAGGCCTTGGAGGGCAAGGAGGCGGCGGGCAGATAGGAGGATAGAAGCGTATCTCGCCTGAACGCTGGCTGCCCCGGCAGCGGCGGTTAATGTTTGAATTTCTGCACATTTTTTTTCTCCTTATGCGGATGCCGCTGCGTCGTGTATGATTCATCGTATGAACCTCAGCACCTATGTGTGATGAAAAGTCAGCAGAAAATTCAGACTGGAAAAATGCTGAACGAAAGGTGCGGGAAAAGTCAGCAAAACAAAAAAACGCTGCCGGAGATGATCGCAGCAGCGTTGAATATTATATAATTAAAAAGTTATTGATTTTCTATTTGCTCTGCAAGTTCATTCAGGTATACCCAGCGCTCTGTTTTGTAGTCCAGCTGTTCAGAAAGTTCTGAGCGCTTTGAAGTCAGTTCCTGAAGCTTTACATAGTCATTTGTAATGGCGGACATCTCAGCATCTATATTGGCTATTTCCTGTTCAAGAGCAGCTATATCATCGTCTATTGTCTCAAACTCCTTCTGCTCTTTGAAAGAGAATTTAAGCTTTTTCTGACGTTCGGGACGGCGGGAGCCGTCGGAAGACGCAGATGTATTTGATGTATTTCCGCTTGATGAGGAGCTTTTCTGCTGCGCCGGCGAGGCATTCATTTCAGCAGTCAGAGATGCGAGCTCGCGGGCCTTCATCGTGTCTGTATAGCCGCCCGGATAGTGTTTTACCACGCCGTTGCCCTCAAACGCAAACGTGCCATCGATCGAAAGACATTTACCTACGATCGAAATATCTTCACCCTCGGCGGAGGCACTAAGGGTGCCAAAGGTGCCAAGGGTGCTAAAATGTAATATAATACCCCCTCTTTATATCTTATTCATATCCTCCATTTTATGAAACATTTCAAGGAATATAGCAAACAACTAAACCTCTCTGACATCAATAAGGAGATGCTCGAGGTCTGGGATGCTCACTCGCTGTTCGAACGCTCTATGAAGGAGCGCGAAGGTTGCCCATCTTTCGTTTTTTATGAAGGTCCCCCTTCTGCCAATGGTATGCCCGGAATCCACCATGTCATGGCGCGTACCATCAAGGATATCGTCTGCCGTTACAAGACCATGAAGGGTTTCCATGTAAAACGCAAAGCCGGCTGGGATACTCATGGTCTCCCCGTCGAACTCGGCGTCGAAAAAACTTTGGGTATTAATAAGGAGGATATAGGCAAGAAGATTTCTGTCGATGAGTATAACGCCGCTTGCCGCCGCGAGGTCATGAAGTATACTAAGGAGTGGACCGACCTTACACATAAGATGGGTTATTGGGTCGATCTCGAAAATCCTTATATCACTTACGATAATCGTTATATCGAGTCTGTGTGGTGGCTCCTCGCCCAACTCTATAAGAAGGGTTTCCTCTATAAGGGTTATACCATCCAACCATATTCTCCCGCTGCCGGAACAGGCCTCAGCTCGCATGAGCTCAACCAGCCCGGTTGCTACCGCGATGTCAAGGACCTTACTGCTACTGTACTCTTCGACATCGTCGACCCAAAGCCCGAAATGCAGGGATGGGGGCGCCCCTGTTTTATGGCTTGGACCACAACACCATGGACTCTCCCCTCGAACACCGCACTCTGCGTCGGCCCCAAGTTCGATTATGTCGCAGTCCGTACTTTCAATCCATACACCGGCGAGAAAATCACCGTAGTTCTCGCCGAGGTGCTCCTCCCCGCTTATTTCAAGAAGGATGCCGATAAGGTTGCCCTCGAGGAGTATAAGCCCGGCGATAAACTCGTGCCTTATCAGATCGTAGGCCGATGGACCGGCGAGCAACTCGTCGGCATGCATTATAAGCAACTTATGCCTTGGGTCAAACCCACCGAACGCGTCGATGAGTTCGCTCCGGACTATGTCAAGGAGTATGCCGCTGCTCATCCCGATAAGGTTTATAAGGTCGCCAATGATTCGTTCGTCGAAATCTCGGAGTGCGCTTTCCGCGTTATCCCCGGCGATTATGTCACCACCGAAGATGGTACCGGTATCGTGCATATCGCACCTACTTTCGGTGCCGACGACGCCAAAGTGGCTAAGGCCGCTTCTATCCCGTCCCTGTTTATGATCAATAGCAAGGGGGAAACTCGTCCTATGGTCGACCTCACCGGTAAGTTCTATCTCTTCGAGGATCTCGCCCTGCCTTTTGTCGATGCTTGCGTCAATAAGGAGGCATATAGTGAGTATGCCGGCCGTTTTGTCAAGAATGCTTACGATCCTCGATACACCAAGGATGGCCGCTATGATGAGGCTGCTGCTCTCGCCGACGATGACCTCAATGTCGACCTCTGCATCGCCCTCAAGAAGGATAGCAAGGCGTTCCGAACTGAGAAGCATGTCCACAATTACCCCCACTGCTGGCGCACCGATAAGCCCGTGCTCTATTATCCCCTCGATAGCTGGTTCATCCGAACTCCTATGGCTCGCAATCGCCTCCTCGAACTCAATGAGACTATCAAGTGGAAACCGACTGCAACCGGAACAGGCCGTTTCGGCAAGTGGCTCGAAAATGTTCAGGATTGGAACCTCTCCCGCTCTCGCTATTGGGGTACTCCTCTCCCAATCTGGCGAACCGAGGATGGCCGCGAGGAGATCATCATCGAAAGTTATCAGCAACTCTTCGACCTCATCGAGGAGTCTGTAGCCAAGGGCTTCATGTCTTCCAATCCCCTCAAGGATAAGGGTTTCGTGCCAGGCGATTTTTCAGCTGAAAATTACAACCGTATCGACATCCACCGTCCTTACGTCGACAATATCATCCTCGTCTCCAAGTCGGGCAATCCTATGAAGCGTGAAACTGACCTGATCGACGTTTGGTTCGATTCCGGTGCCATGCCTTACGCTCAGATCCATTATCCCTTCGAGAATAAGGAACTCCTCGATTCGGGTGAGGTATATCCCGCCGATTTCATCGCCGAGGGTGTAGACCAGACTCGTGGCTGGTTCTTTACGCTCCATGCCATCGCTACTATGGTCTTCGATTCTGTCGCTTATAAGGCAGTAATCTCTAATGGCCTCGTGCTCGATAAGTTCGGCAATAAGATGTCCAAGCGTCTGGGAAATGCCATCGACCCGTTCGGAAATATCGAGCGTTTCGGCATCGACCCCGTCCGCTGGTACATGATCTCGAACTCCGCTCCTTGGGATAATCTGAAGTATGACGAAGCCGGCGTTGAGGAGGTGAGCCGTAAACTCTTCTCTACCCTCTACAACACCTATAAGTTCTTCGCCCTCTATGCAAATGTCGATGGATTTACCGGCGCCGAACCGGCTGTCGACCTCGCCAAGCGCCCCGATATCGACCGCTGGATCCTTTCGCTCCTCAATTCGCTGATCCGCGAAGTCGAGGAGGCTCTCGACGATTATGAACCCACCAAGGCGGCTCGTGCCATCGAGTCTTTCGTCAATGATCACCTCTCCAACTGGTATGTCCGCCTCAATCGTAAACGCTTCTGGTCGAATGGCGCCGCTGAGGATAAGCTCGCTGCTTATCAGACCCTCTTCGAGTGTCTCAAGACTGTTGCCCTCCTCATGGCTCCTTTCTCGCCGTTCTATTCTGATAAACTCTACGCCGACTTGATGGCTCCTTCGCTCCCCGAGGGTGAGTATGTTTCTGTCCATCTCGCCGATTTCCCAAAGGTCCATGCCGATGCTATCGATCCTGCTCTCGAACGTAGCATGAACCTCGCTCAGGTGGCTACATCCAATGTCCTCGCTCTCCGTCGTAAGGTCAATATCAAGGTGCGTCAGCCCCTCTCCACTCTCTCGATCCCTGTCGTAGATGAGGAGCAACGCCGTTCGTTCGAGGCTGTCAAGGATATCATTCTCGATGAGGTCAACGTGAAGTCAATCAAACTCGTAGATAATGAGGAGTCGGGGCTCGTGAAGCGTGTCAAGGCTGACTTCAAAAAACTCGGCCCCAAGTATGGAAAGATCATGAAGGATCTCGGCAAGGCCATCACCGCTATGTCGCAGAAGGATATCGCTTCGCTCGAAAAGACCGGCGAGTTCAAGTTCGTCGACCTCCCCGGTGAGCCCGTCGTGACTCTCGATGATGTCGAGGTGATCCCGGAAGATATCCCCGGTTGGCTCGTTTCTAATGAGGGCAATGTCACTGTCGCTCTCGATGTCACCATCACCCCCGAACTCAAAAATGAGGGTATGGCGCGCGAACTTATCAACCGTATCCAGAATATCCGTAAGGCTTCCGATTTCGAAATAACCGACCG
This sequence comes from Bacteroidales bacterium, assembly GCA_004553095.1. Classification (GTDB taxonomy): domain Bacteria; phylum Bacteroidota; class Bacteroidia; order Bacteroidales; family Muribaculaceae; genus Lepagella. The sequence continues at coordinate 3,079 of SFMJ01000082.1, read as the reverse complement.
CGTTAGCGTTACTCTAACTCCGACACCCTCTGTGCAAGCTGCCGTCGAGGCTTTCGGCGATTATATCGCTACGCAAGTGCTCGCCACTGAAATCTCTTTCGCCGATGATCTCACCGGCGATGATGTGGTCGAACTCGATGTCGATGGTGAGAAGATCTTGGTCCGCGTTAAGCGTTGATACATCTATTCTCCATCTCTTATGTTACACTGATTCGCGATAATTTTTTTGCGATTATGTCTGATTCTATTTCTTCTATCGATAAGCGTGACGCCGAAGGATCCGTTCCCTCGGCGTTACGCCATTATCTCGGATGGATTGCCGCCGCTGTAATCATTCTTCTCCTCGTGGCTGACCAAGTCATCAAGATCTGGGTCAAAACCCATTTCTATCTCGGCGAGGATTATGAGATCTGCTCTTGGTTCCACCTCCGTTTCATCGAAAATAATGGCATGGCTTTCGGCCTCGAACTCTGGAATAAACTCCTCCTTACGTTCGGTCGTATCGTTGCTGTCGCCGGTCTGATATGGTGCCTCCGTAAGGCTATCGCTCACACCGAACTCCGATCCGGATTCGTTATCGCTCTCGCCATGATCACTGCCGGCGCTGCCGGCAATATCTTCGATTGCATTTTCTATGGCGTGATTTTCGATGCCCCTTTCCCCCCGCAGGTGGCTTCTCTTTGCCCCGATGCCGGAGGGTATGCCAATTGGTTCGAAGGTAGGGTAGTGGATATGTTCTATTTCCCTTTCTTCGATTTCTATTGGCCTGAGTGGGTGCCTTTCGTCGGCGGTTCTTATTTCGAGTTCTTTGCATATATCTTCAACGTCGCCGATGCCTCTATTTGCGTCGGACTCGCGCTGATGCTCTTTTTCTATAATTCTAATATGCAACTCGCTTTCTCCCTGGCAGATAATAAATTGAAACGACTCTTCCATAAGTCCGACTCAAAGTCCGACTCCAAGTAGCGACTCCCACAAGTAGCGACTCTAAGTAGCATCTTTAATTCATTCGATCATGGCATTCCGTAAGTTCTTCCTCTTGTGTTGCTTGGCGTTGATCGTCTCTTGCGTCAAACGCCCCGATGGCGTCTTGTCTGACAGCGAGATGATTCCCATCCTTGCAGATATCCAGATCGCTGAAGCTTACGTCCGCACAACTTCGCTCTCTGCCAACGACCCCCGTAGCGAACTCCTCGTAAATTATGTGCTCGACAACCATGGCGTGTCGCGTGCCGAGTTCGATTCTACCATGGCTTGGTATGGCAGAAACACCGATAAGTATTATGACGTCTGCGAGAAGGTCGAAATGCGTATCGCAAAGCGCCGTGATAAGTTCGACGGCCTTGCCCCGGCATCCGATGATTCTTCCAATGATATCTGGCCTTATCCCCGGTTCGCTCTCGTATCTCCCAATTCCGGTTCGAATGCCATCGAGTTCTCAATCCCTACTTCCGGCGTCAAACCGGGTGAACGTCTCCAACTAAAGATGCGTACCAATGAACTCTTCTTCGGAACCGCAATCCTCGGTGTCGAGTATGAGAATGGCTTGAAGTCTTACGTCTTCCACAATTACAACTCTGTCAAACGTTTCAAATTGTCTTTCCAGACCGACTCCACACGTCGTGTGAGTCGTGTATTCGGCAATTTCGCTTTCACCGATGAGGCCCGTATACCCCAATGGCTTGACAGTATCTCACTGACAATCCTCCCCTTCGACACCCTCGAATACCAAACTATCAATGGCCAGCGATTTGCACGAACCCCGGTTCGTCGTCGCCCCATACGTCACGATTCAATCTCCTCTTCACCCGCTACAAATCCTCTTCCCGGTTCCGTAACCTCCCGACCATACCCCTCCCACCCCTCCGGCTTCATACCCGGCAATGTCTCCAAAAAATCCATAATAATAGATTAAAAGAAGGCTCTATTATGCCACTCTTTCTGATAGCTCCTGCCATATCTGTCTACAACGGCTCTGACTCCCCCCGAGACCATCACTCCGCTATACTCGCCTTCGAAGCCCCGGGATTCTCCTCTATCTCCAACTTATACCTCTCCCTGAAAAGAGGCAATAAAATACCCATATCTCCAATCTCTATCTCCCCCTGCCTCTCCGAGACCCCTTTCACCATCCAAGCCGAAGCCCCAATCACCATAACCCCTTTCATTACCGACTCGCCATCCTGCCCCGACTCTCCTTCACATCTCCTCGCCATGCCGTAGTCCTCTTCTCCCCCTCGCTCTTTCATCTTCTCTGTTATGCAAAATTTTCCGTTTTATTGTATGCGTTGCCATCTTTTTTTGAAATTTTTTGCTTTTTTTCTTGCTTTTCCTCTTTTTTGATTGTAACTTTGCGTCCGTATGCGGTATTCCGTTTGCCTTCCCGGCTCCGTTTTACCTATTACTCATCTCTATTCAATCTGAAGTATAACCTAAAAATAGCCTGCCTATAGCCCACGTTTACTCAAATCAAACCAACAATTAAGCATGGCAAAATCTTCTGTCCTCACTGACGAAATGCTCGTCAGAGAGTATGCTGAAGGGAACAACGATGCGTTCGACACCCTTCTCCGCCGTCATCAAGACCGCATTTATAGCTACATACTTCGGGTCATCAAGAACGAAGATGTCGCCAATGATATCTTCCAAGAGACTTTCGTCAAGGCTATCATGACTATCCGACAGGGACGTTATACCGAAAATGGTAAATTCCCCGCCTGGATTTCTCGTATAGCCCACAATCTTATCATAGATTATTACCGCCAAGAAAAGTCGGAAAACCTCCAAAGTGTCGACCTCACTGAAGTCGACATCCTCAATCGTCGTGACCTTTGCGAGGAAACTATCGAAGATGTGATCATCACCGATCAGATCTTCGCTGATGTCAAATACCTTATCGAGGAGCTCCCCGATTTGCAGAAGGAGGTCCTCAAAATGAGATATTACCAAGGTCTAAGCTTCAAGGAAATAGCTGAACTCACCGGTGTAAGCATCAATACTGCACTCGGTCGCATGCGCTACGCCATCCTCAACCTACGCCGTATTGCCCACGACAAAGATATTATCCTGACAATATAAC
>SFMJ01000081.1 GCA_004553095.1 Bacteroidales bacterium | reverse complement strand
CTTCACCTGCTCCAATCTTGTGGTGAGTTGGTGAAGATCTTTACCCTTGAGAAGTTTTTCTATAGTGTCGAATGCAGAAAGATAGCGATGACTCTGAAAAGACTCGTTAAGGCTTGCTAAATTTCTGTTGATCTCTTTGTCGGTCATTGTTATTGGGGTTAGATAACGTTATCGGTCGGTGTAATTATTGAGTATATACAAGGATAGCAAATTTCAAGCCAATTTTTGTAATTAGTCGGATTTGCTCCTGATATTTCTAAATTTTCTTGCAATCCATGAGTGTCGGAGAGGCTTTTTCACCCACCTTGCAACCTATCAGGAAACCCTCGTCGCCCGATTTGAGACGCATTTTGGCACGCAACTGATCGGCTGTGAGTGGGTAATTGCGCACTATCACTTCGCGTCGTTGCTGACGGAGCAACTTGCCGGCACTCTTGTCGAGGATGCTCTCGATACGGAAAATTCTTCCCGGGAAGTCGGTATGCAACTCAGTGGAACAATACAGTTCGGTGTTAGACGATATCTTCTTCAATCCCTCGAATCGGCAACAGATCTCACTTGAGCAGTTGAGCTTATGGATCGAGGCATTAGGGTCGTAGATGTATGCCTGAGGCACCAGGTCGCTGACATCGGCGATGGGGGCATCGTTGGAGAGTTGTGACATTTTTATCACCCATTTTGATATTACATCGACTTCAGCCTCTCGATTCTCGTTTAAGTCGATGGCTACAATCTCCGGGTCGGCAGCCTCTTTGTTTTGCTCCACCATTGCCAATACTTCCTTACATTCCCCCTTGATGCAGACGATATGAAATGAGGTGATGGCAGGTATCTCGCGCTTCACTTGTGTGATATCGAGCAGTGGGGATGCCTTAATCACGATATTGTCGGCTATCGAGGAGATGAGAGGGAAGTTGGTGAGGATATCGGGGAGGGAGTCGGCAAAGGAGTAGGTGCGTCGTTTCAGATTGTCACGTCGAGCCGGATCGACGAACAGGTAGTCGAACCTGCATCGGTCTGTATTCTCCTTGATCCAAGCCAAGGAGTCGGCATGGACCATGGTGATATCGCCCGATGTGACTATGGCTGCATTATGACAGAGGGCTTCATAGCGATCCTCTGCCAGCTCGATGGCGGTGACTTGATTGCCGCTATTGGCAAAGGAGAAGGCATCGATGCCGAGTCCGGCGGTGATGTCGATCACATTATGGCTGTTACCGACCAGATATGCATGATATGCCGCCACACACTGATGGGTGGCCTGCTCGGCGGCAAGATGTGTAGGGAAGATAAATTCAATATGTTGAAGATAGCGAGAAAGCTTCTTCGCACACTTCCGACGACACTCGATTTGCTCGATGGCAAACGCCACCGGGAAGTCATATTGCTTAGATGCCGATTGCAGATAGAGCGACGCCGGATCGGCTGATAAATTATTTTTAATGTAATTAAGGAATTTTTTATCTAATTTATCAAAATATTTCATAACTTTGCACTTGTAATTTTGCGGCGGCCGATGGGCTTGTGATATTATGTCACAAAATAATATTACAGGTGGTTCGGCGGTAGTAATTACAACATTAAAGTAGCAAATATAATAAAAAACTAAATTCAAATCAAATTGTTATAATCTAAACAGGCATAAAAGCCATCGATTAAATCTACCATGAACAATTTAGAAGAATCTGCAATTCGCTATCATGAAGAGGGACGTCCCGGCAAGATCGAAGTAGTCCCCACCAAGCCATACAAGTCGCAAGATGATTTGTCTCTTGCCTATTCACCGGGTGTGGCCATCCCTTGTCTTGAGATCGAGAAGCACCCTTCGGATGCTTATCGATTCACCAACAAGCGCAACCTTGTGGCTGTTATCTCTAACGGTACGGCTGTGTTGGGTCTTGGCAATATCGGTGCACTTGCCTCGAAGCCCGTGATGGAGGGTAAGGCTCTGCTCTTCAAGATATTCGCCGGTGTAGATGCCTTCGATATCGAAGTCGATCAAGAAGATCCCGAAGCATTCATCACTACAGTGAAGGCTATCTCGAAGACTTTCGGCGGTATCAACCTTGAGGATATCAAGGCTCCCGAAAGTTTTGAGATCGAATCCCGTCTGAAGGCTGAGTGTGACATCCCGGTGATGCACGACGACCAGCATGGCACTGCCATCATCTCTGGTGCCGCTCTGCTCAATGCCCTCGAGGTGCAAGGCAAGAAAATCGAGGATGTCAAGTTGGTGGTGAATGGCGCCGGTGCCGCTGCCATCAGTTGCACCAACCTCTATAAGAGCCTCGGTGTACGTGCCGAAAATATAGTGATGTGCGATTCGAAGGGTGTGATCCGCCAAGACCGCACCGATATCAATGCTCATAAGCGTCAGTTTGCTACCGACCGCGATATCCATACTCTCGCTGAGGCTATCAAGGGTGCTGATGTGTTCCTTGGCCTTAGCGTTGCCAACGTGTTGACTCCCGAGATGGTCAAGAAGATGGCTCCACGTCCTATCGTGTTTGCCCTCGCCAATCCCAATCCGGAGATCGATTATAACCTGGCACATGCCACTCGCGATGATATCATCGTGGCTACAGGCCGCAGTGACTATCCCAACCAGGTGAACAATGTGCTCGGTTTCCCATATATCTTCAGAGGTGCTCTCGACTGCCACGCATCTGCCATCACTGAGGAGATGAAGCTTGCCGCCACTTACGCCATCGCCGAACTCACCAAGGAGCCGGTGCCGCAGAGTGTCCTCGATATCTATCATCTCGACAAGTTGGAACTTGGCAAGAACTATATCCTCCCCAAGCCCTTCGATCCTCGCTTGCTCTACAAGGTGTCGCCTGCAGTGGCCCGCGGTGCTATGGAATCGGGCGTTGCCGCAAATCCCATCACCGATTGGGAGGAATATGACCGCTTCCTACATACTCTCTTGAAATAAATCCCATTTATCCATAAAAAGGAGAAGAGCTGTGTCTGCCAAAAGCGACACAGCTCTTCTCATATTTTATATATTTTACGATGTTTTTTACGACAGGAGTTCGACGATGCTTGCGGCGTCGTAGCCACAGTCGTGGCGAAGTTCGGCGACTGTTCCTTGCATCACCCAGTGATCTTTGATGCCAAGACTGACCACCGGCAGTTCATACCCGTTTGCAGCAATCCATTCCTCGACTGCCGAGCCAAATCCCCCCGCCACGATGCCATCTTCGAGTGTGACAATCTTCTCGTAGCGCCCCACGATGTGCCTCAAAGCCTCTTCATCCAAGGGCTTAACCCATATCATGTCGTAATGATCGATATATATATCCCTCTTCTTCAGTTGGTCGATAGCCTCTGTAGCCTCATAACCGATCGGCCCGACGGAGAGGATGGCTACCTTCGACCGGAGATCGTTGACGAGTTGTCGCGATTTACCCGGCTTAATCGGACTGAATGGGGTGTGCCAATCGGTGGTGTTGCACTTGCCACGTGGGTAGCGGATGGATAGCGGACCATTCCACGACAATGAAGAGTACATGATATTGCGTAGGGTAGCGGCATCCATCGGTGCGGCAACTTTCATCCCGGGGATGATACGCAGGTAGGGGATATCGAACATGCCATGGTGGGTGACCCCATCCTCGCCGACGATACCGGCGCGGTCGATGCAGAAGGTCACAGGGAGTCCCTGGATAGACACATCATGGATGATATTGTCAAATCCGCGTTGCAGGAACGATGAGTATATAGCCACAAAGGGGCGCTTGCCTGCCACGGCGAGACCTCCGGCGAAGGTCACGGCATGCCCCTCGGAGATGCCGACGTCATACATGCGGTTGGGAAATTGCGACATCAGGTTCATCGACGTGCCGGAGGGCATGGCAGCTGTGATGCCGACTATAGACTCATCCTTCTCGGCGAGCTCCACCAATGTCTCTCCGAACACTCTCTGCCAAAGCGGGGGAGTGTTGTCATTCTTCTTACTCTCCGACTGGCGCTTGGCTGTGTCGGGGTCGAACTTGCCGGGGGCATGCCAAGGTGCAGGATTCTCTTCGGCGGCGGCATAGCCCTTACCCTTGCAGGTGTGCAGGTGGAGGATACGTGGTCCCTTCATCTCCTTGATATCTCGCAGCACTTTCACCACCTTCGTCACATCGTTGCCATCGAATGGCCCGAAATAGCGAATGTTAAGCCCGTCGAAGATGTTCTGACGTTGCGCCACGAGCGACTTCAAGGCATTGCTGAAACGCAACATCAGCCCCTTTCCCTTGTCGGCGATGAGCCCATGCTTGCGCATCATAGTGTAGAGCTTGAATCTCAGACGGTTATAGCTCGCCGACGTCGACATGTCGGAGAGATACTTATGCAGCGCACCGACATTGGCGTCGATCGACATGTTATTGTCGTTGAGTATGATAAGGAGATTGTTGTCATTCTGCGATGTGTTGTTCAGGCCTTCGAATGCGATGCCATTGCTGATGGAGGCATCGCCAATGAGGGCTACCGTCTTGCGATCTTCATTGCCCGGTGTATTCATATCGGCGATCGCCATGCCGAGTGCTGCAGATATCGAATTGCCGGCATGACCGCACATGAATGTGTCATACTCGCTCTCAAAAGGGAATGGAAAACCGCTGATACCATTCTTCTTGCGCTGATTCTTAAACGCCTCAAAACGCCCGGTCAGCAGCTTATGGGCGTATGCCTGATGTCCCACATCGAACACTACCCGATCTCGCGGAGTGTCAAATACATAATGAATTGCCACAATGATATCTACTGCTCCCATGCTCGATCCGAAATGCCCCGGATTCGTCGATAGATTGTCGATCAGATAACTCCTGATCTCATCACATACTGCCGGGAGTTGAGTCACTTCCAACTCTTTGAGGTCTTTGGGACTCTTGATCCGGCTCAGTAGAGGATAGCGTGAGGAGGTAGCGCTTGAGGATTCTATATTCTCTTGAATCATTTCTTGCGATTTTTATCTTCCTTGACCATGTATTTGCGATAGAGAGGCACGAAGATTATCATGCCTGCCATCACTATGAGAAGAATATTATATAATGTGACACTACTCTTGGAGAGAATCAACCAAGCTAACCAGATATAGACTAACGCCAAAACGATGAATCCGAAGAGGGTGGATTTCTTCATCTTTCTTGTCAATTTTTTAGTTGATATAGTAGTTCTTTTTGTCGTTCATACTCCGACTCCCTGTCCCTGCGAACCGGAATATTAAGCAAATATAATAAATTCCCGCCATATAATCTGCATAATCGTGCAATTTTATAATGGGTAACTACATTTTTTACATTATTGTATTCCCTTTTATGGCAGTATATGAAAATTTTTTATAACTTTGCATTTCGTGCGATTTTCCTAAAATTTAATAACCTAACATTCTGACTAATGCGAAATTGCAAATCCTCTTGCTTTGTAACATTATTTTGGGGACTTTCCCTTATTTTAAGCGGTTGTAGCGGAGCCGGACATTCTTCCTCTTCCGATTCGATCGATAGCAGCGTTGCGGCTGACAGTGCTGCAATTCAGAAGGAATTAGCTCCGGGTGATGAGGGTTATGAGTTCAAAAATGCCGATGAAATCGGAGATTATCTCGAAAATGGCAAGGATTCCGATAAGTATACCGATGGTATATTGCCGGTGATCGTGGAGCATACCCCCGAGTATGCAGAGAAACTCTTCAAGGCTTTTGACAAGTATTCCAAGTTTATCGTTGTCGATAAGGCAAGTATGCGTGTCATCCTCTATGATTCTTACGGCATGGTGGTGAAGGCTTACGATATGGCTTGTGCAAAGAATTTCGGCACCAAACACAAGAAGGCGGATTCCCGAACTCCCGAAGGCTTTTTTTCTGTCGAGGGTATCTACGATAGCACCGATTGGCTCTTTACCGACGATAATGGTCACACGTCTAAGAAGAAGGGGCAGTTCGGTCCTCGCTTCATCCGTATCAAGAACCCTGCCACTTCTCAGATTGGTATTCATGGCACTTGCGCCCCTTGGTCCATCGGCTCGAGAGCCAGCCATGGTTGTATCCGCATCACCAATGAGCAGATCCTTGAACTCGTGCCACTCGTCGAACCGGGCATGCCGGTTATCATTCTCCCCGGCAAACGAGATAGAGCCGCCAACCGTGAAGAGGGTTATGACATCGCTTATTTCCCCACAGATCCGAAATATGCCATGTCCGACAAGGAGAAGGCCTTGAAAGTCAACCCGGAAAAGAAGGATTTCAGCCCAAAAAATGAATCTACAGACAATTCGACAGCGCCTGTAGACTCTGTGGCTACAACGCCCGCACCAGTGGTTGAAACGCCTGCACATGAGAATGTAGTGACAGACTCTATCTGATCTCTAAGAGCCCGCTGTGACTTTCAAAATCTGCTCAAAAATATCCGCCTCTACGACCCCAAAAATTTAAGGAACGCGCTCTAAATATGTTGCAAATTTAAATTCTTGAAATTTTATGGCAAAAAACTGCGATGAAATCATAATATTTTCTTAAATTTGCATTTGTAAACTGCTTAAATGACTTAACTGATTAAGATGTCATACGATAATTATTCCCCCGAAATAAATTATAGTGAAGAGGAACAAAAAGAGGAGGTGGTAGAGCAATCCCAACCGACTACTAAGAGATCTTCTTCCCGTTCGTCGCGCAAGTCAAAAGGCTCGACCAAATCGAACCCCGCCAAGCCGGAAACGACCAAGCCTGTAAAGAAGGATTCCGCCGGAACCATCAGCCGTTTCATCGCTTGGTTTAGTAGCCCTTCGGCGAAGATTCTTGCCGGTATCTTTTTGGGGTGTCTTACCGTATATCTGGCATTGTCGTTTTGCGGCTATTTCTCTTCCTGTATCAAGGATCAGTCGATTATCGCTGATTCTCCTGTAGGTGCTGCCAAGGGTATCTCGAACTCCGGCGGCGAAGGGGGTGCTCGTCTCTCCGAGTTGCTTATCAATCGCGGCTTCGGTCTCGGTTCGTTTGTAATCATATTTTGGCTGGCGGCGCTGACTCTGAAGGTGATGATTGGCAAACCGAAACTCAGAGTCCTCGACTTCACCATCAAGTGCGTCGTGGCTTTAATCACGGTCTCTCTGATCATAGGTCTTGTCACCTATAGCCTCCATACACCGGTGAATTGGGGCGGTTATCATGGCACTTATGTCAATGAGTTTATCATCAACTTTATCGGCATGTCGGGTGCGGTGCTCCTCAGTTTCTTCATGGTGGCTCTCTTTGTGGTGATATGTCTGAATGATGTGGTAAGGTGGATCTTGCGAGTAAGACGCAAGAGAATCGAGCGCCGTCGCGAAGAGGCTGAAAGACGCGCTGCCATCGCTGCGCAAGAGGAGGAAATCCGCAGAATGCAGGAGCAGGAACGTATCGATGACCTTAAAGCCGGCGAAACCACCGAGCTGACTGCCACCGATAATATTGATACTGCCGATGATCTTCATCTCAACTTTGAGACGATCAGTCGCTTGCTGAATATAGTATAGATGATGATGCGGATAACAATCAGTCAGATAATGGCGTCGTAACAGGGAATAATTCCGATTCCATCGAAGAAAATGCCGATCAGCCTCAAACTGCCGAAATTGTCGATGAAATCGGTGAAAATGGCGATCAACAGGGTGAAAATCCCTCTAAGATGGTGGTGAATGTCAATAGCATCGACAAGGGTAATTCTCGCCGCTTGCGCTCGGAAGTGGATATCTATGAGGGTAATAAGTATAAGTTCCCTCCATACGACCTGCTGCGTGAGGGTAGCAATCATGTCAGCGTCGACAATGATGAGCAAATCGAAAATAAGCACAAGATTGAGAAGACCCTTCTCGATTTTGGTATACCTATCATCAAGATTGAGGCGACTGTCGGTCCGACTATCACCCTCTATGAGATCGTGCCCGATACAGGTGTAAAGATTGCCAAGATTCGCAGCCTTGTCGATGATATCGCGTTCTGCCATCGGTGTACGTATCATTGCACCTATTCCGGGCAAGGGTACTGTCGGTATCGAGGTGGCAAACAAGGATAAGCAGACTGTCTCCATGCGTACTGTAATCCAGTCGAAGAAGTATCAGGAAACACGTTACAATCTGCCGATAGCCTTGGGATCTACCATTTCCAATGATGTCTATATCGCTGACCTTGCCAAGATGCCCCACCTCCTTGTAGCAGGTGCTACAGGTCAGGGTAAATCTGTCGGTCTGAATGCCATCATTGCCTCTCTGCTCTATTGCAAGGCTCCTCATGAAGTGAAGTTCGTACTGATCGACCCCAAGCAGGTGGAGTTTAGCCTTTATAATAAGTTGAAACGCTATTATTTGGCTTGTATCCCCGGCGAGGAGGATGAACCGGTTATCACCGATATGGGAAAGGTGGAGGCTACACTCAATTCTCTCTGTATCGAGATGGAGCAACGCTACACCCTGCTCAAGAATGCACAGACCCGCAACATCGAAGAGTATAACAACAAAATCAGAGAGTGTAAACTCAACCCGGCTGAGGGGCATCGCTATCTCCCCTATATCGTCGTTGTAGTCGATGAGTTCGGCGATCTTATCATGGTGTCGGGCAAGAATGTCGAGATGCCTATCGCTCGTCTTGCTCAGAAGGCTCGCGCCGTCGGTATCCATGTTATCCTGGCTACTCAGCGTCCCTCTACCAATGTCATCACCGGTATCATCAAAGCCAACTTCCCGGCTCGTATCTCTTTCAAGGTGACTTCCGGTGTCGACTCCAAGACTATCCTCGATACCACCGGTGCTCAGCATCTTATCGGTAAGGGTGACATGCTTATCTTCAATAACTCCGAATTGGTGCGTGTGCAGTGTGCATTTATCGATACACCGGAAGTGGAGAAGATATGCGACTATGTGTCGCGTCAACCCTATCCTCAAGGGGTATATCTCCTCCCCGAACCCTTGATCGATTCCGGTGATGGTGGCGGCGCACCCGTTTCCTCCGGATCGATCGGTGAGAAGGATCCTCTCCTTGTGGAGGTGGCTCGTCAGGTGGTCAATTCCGGTAAGGCTTCCACCAGTGCCGTGCAGCGTACATTCGAGATCGGATTCAACCGCGCCGGCCGTATTATGGATCAATTGGAGGCTCTCGGAGTTGTCGGTGCAGCTCAAGGTGGCAAACCAAGAGCAGTCTTGGTTGACCCGATGGGGTTGGAAGATATTCTCTGCAATCTATGATGTTTCCCTCCCCGGATAAGGTAATAACATTAAGTTATTTTACTCTCCAATAATAAGAGAAAATGAAAAGAATTAACTTATTGGCATTGAAGGTGCTGCTGGTGGTAGTAGCATTATGCTCAGGCAGTCTGATGCAGGCGCAACGTGCTCAAGCCATTTTAGATAAGGCGACTGCCAAGATCGGTAGCGGTTCG
>SFMJ01000080.1 GCA_004553095.1 Bacteroidales bacterium | reverse complement strand
TTTAATTTTACCTTGCAAAATACGGTGAAGTTCCTCCCTATTTTCTCCAAATTGAGCCTTACGGTATAACCACTGATCACTCCATTCTGCTCCAATCGACGCATCCTCTCAAACACCGGTGTCGGCGACCGATGTACCCTCGCTGCCAACTCCCTGACCGATTGTCGCGAATCGCGTTGCAACTCCTGTATGATACGTATGTCGATATCATCCGGAAGATAATTAGTTTTCTCCTGTTCCATGCTGTTCTATTTTTGTCGCAAAGTTAGTAATAAATCCGAACAAATAAAATATAATTTAATAGTAAAAACGAACAATGTACTATAATTTATTATTTTCTTGGAATATACACCCAAATAATAGTAACTTTGTAGCGCTTTAGCAATAGTTTTATTGTTTGCTTTAGCAATAGTTTATGACAAAAATTTAAGGAACGTGCTCTTAAGGAACGCGCTCTAATTAAAAAGAATAAGATCATGGATAAAGAAGTTTTCAAAAGTTATCATTTTGATACGTTGCAAGTACATGCCGGTCAGGAGAATGATGCCGATCCGGCGCTCAATCCCACCGGTGCTCGTGCAGTGCCTATCTATCAGACAGCTGCCTATCTCTTTAAGAACGCAGCGCATGCAGCTGCACGCTTTGCACTCTCCGATCCGGGAAATATCTATGGTCGCCTCACTAACCCTACCCAAGATGTGTTTGAGAAGAGGATTGCCACTCTCGAGGGTGGCACTGCCGCTCTTGCACTCGCTTCGGGTGCCGCTGCCGTGACCTACGCACTTGAGAATGTACTTCTTCCCGGTGATCATATTGTAGCGGCAGACAACCTCTATGGTGGGTCTTACAATATTATAGTCAACAATTTAAGTAGCCGCGGTATCGACCATACCATAGTCGATCTCAATGACTTCGATGCTCTTGAGAAGGCTATACGACCTAACACCAAGGTGGTGTATGGCGAGACTTTCGGCAATCCTAATAGTGATGTCACCGACTTGGAACGTGTGGCAGAAATCGCTCACAGTCATGGCATCCTCTTTATTGTCGACAATACCTTCGGCACTCCCTACCTGATTCGACCCATCGAGCATGGCGTCGATGTGGTGGTGCACTCTGCCACCAAATTCTTGGGCGGTCATGGTGCCGGTTTGGGTGGCGTAATAGTGGATAGCGGCAAGTTTGATTTCAAAGCCCATGCCGATAAGTATCCTACCATCACCGCTCCCGATCCCAACTATCATGGGACGATCTTTGCCGATGTTGCTCCCGATGCCCCCTTTGTCACCAGAGTTCGTGCCGTCGTGCTTCGCGATGAAGGGGCTGTGCTCTCACCCTTCAATGCTTTCCTTTTCCTCCAAGGACTCGAAACACTCTCTCTGCGTGTCAGCCGTCATGTGGAGAATGCACTGAAAGTGGTGGACTTCCTCAAGAATCATCCCAAGGTGGCTTCGGTGAGCCATCCCTCACTCCCGGATCATAAGGATCATCTCCGATACAAAAAATACTTCCCCAATGGTGGTGGCAGCATCTTTACCTTCGAGGTAAAGGGTGGCAAAGAGGCAGCATGGAAACTTATTGATTCTTTGCAACTCTTCTCCCTGCTGGCGAATGTGGCGGATGCGAAGAGCTTGGTGATACATCCGGCGAGCACTACTCACTCTCAGATGAATGAAGAGGAACTGCTACAAGCTCACATCACCCCCTCCACCATCCGTCTGAGCATAGGCATCGAGCATCCCGACGACCTGATAGCCGATCTTTCGCAGGCCTTAGACAATATATAATTTAAGGAAAGCGTTCTAAATATATGACAGTTACTGAGTTTCTCACTTCCGACCATTCTACGGCATTTTCGTTTGAGATTTTGCCCCCTATCCGAGGAAAAAGCATCGAGGGTATCTACCGCGAGGTGGACCGACTGATGGAATTTTCACCTGCCTACGTCAATATCACGACCCACCGCACGGAGAAGTCTTACCATCAAGTGGATAGTAGCACTTATCGCCTGTCGACGACACGACGTCGTCCCGGCACGGTGGCGATAGCCGCCATGCTTCGCGAGCGTTATGGTGTGACACCGGTGCCACATATCATCTGTGGCGAGTATAGCCGACGTGATATCGAGGATCAACTTATCGACCTCTCTTATCTCGGCATCACCGACATACTCGTGCTCCGTGGCGACCGCGAACGAAGTGAGAACCGATTTATAGCAGCCACCGACGGTCATGAACATGCTGTGTCGCTGGCTCGTCAGGTGGTCGATTTCAATAATGGCATCATGGCGGATGGCGAACAGACCGACCCGGTATTCCCTCCCTTCTCGTTTGGCGTCGCCGGATATCCCGAGAAACATGAAGAGGCGATGAATCTCTCCACTGACATCATGCACCTCAAGGAGAAGGTTGACGCCGGCGCCTCTTACGTTGTAACTCAGATGTTTTACGACAATAAGCGCTATTTCGAATTTGTGAGGTTGGCGCGCGAGGCAGGTATCACGGTGCCTATAGTGCCGGGATTGAAACCCTTGACTTCATTGCGACAGTTGTCGATGTTGCCACGCATCTTCCATATCGACTTTCCCGATGCTCTTTCCGACGAATTGTTGCGTTGCAAGAGCGATGATGATGTGAAGCGCGTCGGAGTGGAGTGGGGAGTAGCGCAGGCAAGAGGATTGAAAGAGGCAGGTGTGCCAAGTATCCATTTCTATGCCATGCACTCTGTGGGGAGCGTCGCTGAAATTGCCCGAAAAGTATATTAAGAGCGCGTTCCTTAAAGTGCAATATAAGAGCTTTTTTAAAATAAAAGAAAGGAGAATTTTATTCCGAACAGGATAATGTTTTTATGGAGATAACAGAGATATTAAGTCAGAGAATTTTACTACTCGATGGCTCGATGGGTGTGGAACTTCGCAAGCTTGCACCCGATGAGAGCACAGTAAGAGGACGCCGATTTTTGACACATCGGCGTTCTCTTGTGTCTAATCTCGATATACTCAATCTGTCGCGTCCCGACCTTGTGTCATCGGTATATGATGCATATCTTAAGGCGGGTGCCGACATCATCGAGACCAACACCTTTAATTCCAATGCACTCTCACAACGCGAGTATGCTACCGACTCTTTGGTAAGAGAACTCAACCTGATCGGGGCAAAATTGGCTGTTGAAAAGGCAAAATACTACACATCTATCGATAAAAACAGACCTCGTTTTGTGGCAGGATCTATAGGACCGACCTCTCTCTCGGCCTCTCTCCCTTCGGAGGCGGCTGCCCCCTGGATGAGATCGGTAGACTTCGATACTCTTGCCGAGGCTTATACCGAGCAGGCGGCTGCTCTGATCGAGGGTGGTGTGGATATTCTTCTTATAGAGACTGCTTTTGACTTGCTCAATGCCAAGGCTGCTCTCTATGGCGCATCTTGTGCCATGGAGTCGGCAGGTTGTCATCTTCCTCTCATTGTTTCCATTACCATATCCGACCGGTCGGGACGTGTGCTCTCCGGACATACCCCGGAGGCATTCTTGGCGGCGATAGCACATTACTCGCCGGCGGCTGTCGGTTTTAACTGCTCGGCCGGTCCGGAGAGTCTTGCTCCGGCTCTACGCCGTTTCTCTGCCGAATCTCCTTTCCCAATAATCTTCTATCCTAATGCCGGACTCCCCGATCAGCAGGGTAATTATTCGCTCGATCCGGAGAAGTTCGTCGCTGCCGTCAAGCCTCTTTTGGATGAGAGGCAGATTAACATCATCGGTGGATGTTGCGGCACTACTCCGGCACATATCCGCCGTCTCAGAGAGTATCTCGATGAGGCAGTGCCGGCACCTCGATGTGATAATTCTCATGTTAAGTCTTCGTGGCTTTCGGGACTCTCGGAGTTTGACGATTCGCGTGGATTTATCAATGTCGGTGAGAGATGTAATGTGGCAGGCAGTCGTAAGTTCTTGCGATTGGTCAAGGAGGGTGACACTGCCGGTATCCTCGACATAGCTCGCAAGCAGGTGGCTGCCGGTGCGATGATTCTCGACATAAATATGGATGATCCGATGCTTGATTCGCTGCGAGAGATGGAGAAGTTTTTGAGGCTTCTTGCCTCTGATCCTGACACAGCCTCTCTCCCCTGGATGATAGATTCTTCCGATTTCAGGGTGGTGGAAACTGCTTTGAAGAATATGGCCGGTAAGGGTATCGTCAATTCCATCTCTTTGAAGCATGGAGAAGAGGATTTCATCGCCAAGGCCCGACTGATTCGGAAGTTTGGCGCCGCAGTGGTGGTGATGCTCTTCGATGAGCAGGGGCAAGCGACTGATTATGAGCGAAAAATAGAGATATCACGTCGGGCTGTAACTATCCTCACCGAGAGGTGTGGTTTTGACTGTCGTGATATCATCATAGATGCCAACATACTGACCATAGCCACCGGTATGCCGGAGCATGATCGTTATGCTCTCGACTATCTGAGGGCTGTGGAGTGGATTGGCAAGAATCTGCCGGGAGTGAAGACCAGTGGCGGACTGAGCAATCTCTCTTTTGCTTTTCGTGGTAATAACTATCTTCGTCAAGCCATGCATGCCGTGTTCCTTTATCATGCTGTCAAGGCCGGTCTGAGCATGGCGATTATGGATCCGGGGGCAAAGGTGGCATACGCTGATATCGATGCGGCGCTGTTGGAGCGATTGGAGGATGTGATCCTTTGTAGGCGGCCTGATGCTGCGGCACGACTCACGGATGTGGCGGCAGATTATTCCGACAAGCCTCTGAGTGTAGAGACATCGGATGTTGTCGTCAATCCGGATGTATTGAAGCGTATATCATCATCGCTGATAGCGGGCGATGCCACCTCGTTGGAGAGGGATCTTCCGGAGGCTGTCGATCGGTTGGGCACCGCCACAGCTGTGGTGGAGGGTCCTCTGATGGCTGCCATGGAGGAGGTGGGGCGTCGCTTTGAGGCGGGTAAGATGTTCTTGCCTCAGGTGGTGAAGAGTGCCGGCGCGATGCATGCTGCTGTGGAGTGTCTTCGTCCTCTCCTCGAGGAGGGTAAGATCGCAGGGGCTACTGCCGGCAGGTTCCTGATAGCCACGGTGCGTGGCGATGTGCATGATATCGGCAAGAATATAGCTGCTGTAGTGTTGCGTTGCAATAATTTTGAGGTTATCGACCTGGGTGTGCAGGTGGAGGCGGAGAAAATCGTGGAAGAGGCGTTGCACCTTCGTCCCGATTTCATCGGTCTTAGTGGACTTATCACTCCCTCGCTTGAGGAGATGGCTGTCACGGCAAAGGCGCTGAAGAGTGCCGGAGTGAGTGTACCGATCTTCGTGGGTGGTGCCGCCACGAGCGAATTGCATACTGCCCTGAAGATAGCTCCGGAATATGATGGGGTAGTGGTGAGAGTTAGAGATGCTTCCGCCAATCCGGTGGCTGCCATGAGATGGATCCAAGACCCTGTGGGGGAAGAGCGTCGTATTCGCGAGAGTCAGAAGAGACTCGTGGAGGAGTATAATGAAAAAGCAAGGGAGACGAAAGCGTCGGATGGTGCTGCCGACCACCATGTTGAGCAGAGTGTGCCACTATATGATGTGAAGAGTATCATAGTTCCTGCTTTTTCGGGTATTAAAACATTGCCGGAGGTGACTATCGCTGAGGTGCGCCCCTATATCAATTACACCTATTTTTATAAATGCTGGCAGGTGGATCCTCGATCGGAGGAGGCTGAAAGGCTGCATGAAGATGCGGAGATGCTGTTGGATGAACTTCAGCGATCGGGGGCAACGATGCGTGCGCAAGTGGCTTTCTATGAGGCATATTCCGACGGCGATGCCATAGTGGCGGGGGAAGAGCGGATTCTCACTCCGCGCCAACACAAGGGGGATGGCGGCGCGGCGCCGGTGGCACTTAGCGACTTTGTGGCACCCCGTGATGAGGGTGATCATATCGGTTGTTTTTTGGTCACTATCGGAAGTCTGCTTAGAGAGCGTATCGACGAGGCGTTGCGGAGTGGAGATAGCTATTCATTGCTGTTGTTGCAGTCGATGGCTGACCGGCTTGCGGAGGCTACATCGGAGTGGCTACATCGTCGGGTGAGGGTGAATTTATGGGGATATAGCCCCGACGAACCGCTTGATTATGAAGCGATAAGACGGGGTAAATATCGTGGCATCCGACCGGCGGTGGGATATCCCTCGTTGCCTGATCAGCGGTTGATGCATAGTTTGGTTAAGCTTATTGCGCCGCAAGAGGTGGAGGTAAGTGTCACGGTGAATGGAGCATTGACTCCCTCATCGAGTGTAGCCGGCTTCTATCTCGCCTCCCCCCGGTCGCGCTACTTCACCATCAACTGACAACGCGCTCTTAGTCAGGATAGTTTAGGTTTTGCTCGGTGGGGTGGTTCAGCACCTCTTCGAGGAAGCGGTTGGCTACTTCGCGGGCCTGGGGAAGGTCCATCAGTGAATAGTTGCCGCAGTCTCTGGGTGTGGCTCCCGGTATATCGCCGGTGAAGTTGGCGATAAAGGTGAAGCACTCTCTGAGCAGAGGAAGCATATCCTCGCTCTTATAGTCGCCTTGCACTATAAGATAGCTGCCTGTCAGACAACCCATCGGCCCCCAGTACACAATCTTGGGTCCCCAAGTCGGGTGATTGCGCAGGAAAGTGGCGGCGAGATGCTCCATGGCGTGGAGCGTGGCAGGGCTAAGTGCCGGTTCTCTATTGGGAAGGGTAAGGCGTACATCGAACGTAGAGAGGCAATCGCCATGCTCGGTCACATCCTGACGACTGAGATATACACCGCGAAGCAGTGTCTCATGATTAATCTTAAAACTTGCAATCTTTTCCATAAAATAATTCTGAGGAATGCGTCTTTAAGGAGATTACAAAGATAGCAAGACTTTTCAAAAAAATTAACTTGACATTATTATAAAAAAAGTTAAAATTATAACAAACTCCCAATTTATATAGATAGATTTAATTACCTTTGTTTGGATATCTTTAAATTTCAAAATCTGCTTCAAAATATCCTACCTATATAAATGCAAAATTTAAGGAACGCGCTCTTAAAGTAACGCTCTCTAAATTATTAAAAATATGACAGCAAAGTTATTATTTTCACTTAGACGATCGATATGGCTGTTAGCCTTGTTGATTATTACTTCGGCAATTCCTGCTCTTGCCCAAGAGCTATATGAGCCGTTTAACTATGAATATTCCGATGAATTAGGTGGTTATATAATTAGTCCTATTTCAGATTTGAGATACGAAGGTGAGCTCTTTGTGCCGGCAAAACGAGAGAGTGATGGTCTCCCTGTTGTTGGCGTGGATGGTTTTTCTTACTGCCCATATATCTTAGCTATTATATTCGAAGAGGGAAGCCGAGTGAAATATATCGGCTCTTTTCAGGGGTGTACAGGAATTCAAACAATTATCAACCTTCCCGAAACTGTCGAAACTATCGCTGATTATGCATTCTATGGCTGTTCTATGCTCAGCGAACTGACCCTGAACAG
>SFMJ01000079.1 GCA_004553095.1 Bacteroidales bacterium | reverse complement strand
TGACTTTCTCGCTTTTTTTAACTATTAAACTCCAATTATCCTCACCAATAAAATAAATTTCTTAAATCTAAATAACCTTAAATTATTTCAAACCATGGCAAAAGTAAAACCTTTCAGAGGCATTCGTCCTCCTCGTAATCTCGTTGAAAAAGTGGCTTCACGTCCCTACGATGTCCTCAACTCCGAAGAGGCTCGTAAAGAGGCTGAAGGCAACGAAATGAGCCTCTATCATATCATTAAACCCGAAATCGACTTCGCTCCCGGCTTCGATGAGCATGACCCCGCTGTATATGTCAAGGCTGCTGAAAATTTCCAGAAGTTCCAAGACAAGGGCTGGCTCGTGCAAGATCCCAGAGAGTGCTATTATATCTACGCCCAGACCATGGATGGCCGTACTCAATATGGTTTCGTCGTTGCCGCTTGGGTCCGCGACTACATGGAGGGTCGTATCAAAAAGCATGAACTTACTCGCCGCGATAAGGAGGAAGACCGAATGAAACATGTGCGTTGCAACAACGCAAACGTCGAACCCGTGTTCTTCGCTTTCCCCGACAACGCTGTCCTCGAAGAGGTGATCCGCAAAGTCACCAATGAGAAGGATCCGGAGTATGACTTCGTCGCTCCCGACGGTTTCGGCCATACCTTCTGGGTGATTGACGATCAGTATATGATCGACCTTATCACTGCCGAGTTCGCCAAAATACCCTCTCTATATATCGCTGACGGTCACCACCGCTCGGCTGCCGCTGCCCTCGTCGGAAATGAGAAGGCTGAAAATAACCCCAACCATCGAGGCGATGAGGAATACAATTTCTTCATGGCTGTCGCTTTCCCCGCTTCTCACCTCCGCATCATAGACTACAACCGCGTAGTCCGCGACCTTAATGGCTTGACTCCCGCTCAGTTCCTCGACCGTATCGCCGCTAATTTCGACGTCGTGGATATGGGCTCTGAGATCTACCATCCCAAGGCTCTCCATAATTTCGCCCTATACCTCGATGGTCGCTGGTATTCGCTCACCGCTAAACCCGGTACTTACAACGATGCCGACCCCATCGGTGTCCTCGACGTTACCGTATCTTCCGACCTTATCCTCCGCGATATCCTCGGTATCACCGACCTCCGTTCTGACAAGCGTATCGACTTCGTCGGCGGTATTCGTGGCCTCGGTGAACTCAAACGTCGCGTAGATAGCGGCGAAATGGCTATGGCTCTCGCTCTCTATCCCGTCACTATGCAGCAACTTATCGACATAGCTGACACCGGAAATATTATGCCCCCCAAGACCACCTGGTTCGAGCCTAAACTCCGCTCAGGCCTCGTGATCCACAAACTCGACTAATTGAGCTCAATCATAACCCCATCTCCCCGGGGAGATGGGGTTCTCCTCAATCTTTTTGCGTATGAGAAATTCTTTTTTATTATCCATCATTCTGACCGCGGCGACTCTTTTCCCTGCCGCGGTCTTTGCTTGCACTTCTGCCATCATCGCAGCTGATGCCAACCCTTACGGTCGCCCTATCCTCTGGAAGCACCGCGACACTTCTACCATCGACAATAAAGTCGAGTATATCCCCGCCAATCAAGAGGGATTCGGATATGTCGCCCTTTTCAATGCCGCCGATGCCCTCCTCCGTGAAGCCTGGATGGGTATGAACGACGCCGGGTTCGCCGTCATGAATACTGCATCTTACAACATCAAAGATGACCGCGTTCCCGCCAAAGATATGGATAAGGAGGGAATTCTCATGACCCGTGCACTTCGCACTTGCCGCACGGTCGACGATTTCCGCCGGCTTCTCGACTCTTATCCTCGACCCATGGGTGTCGAAGCTAATTTCGGCGTTATCGATGCCCTCGGTAATGGCGCTTATTTCGAAACCAACAACCATTCTTACGTCGTTTACGACCTCGCCGACGCTCCCAACGGCGTCCTGATACGCACAAACTATAGCCATAGCGGACGTCCCAACGAGGGTTATGGCCATGTCCGTGAGGCTAACGCAAACTGCCTGATCTGCGATTATGCCCGGAAATGCCAAGTCACTCCCGAAGTACTCACCGAAGTCCTAAGCCGAACTTTCTACAACGACCAACTAAACAAAGATTATACCCTCTCCGAAAATAAGCATCTCCTCGATCAGGACTACATCCCTCGTTTCAAATCTACTGCCACCATCGCCATCGAAGGCTGCCATCCGGTAAGTTCTTTAGAAGATATTACTCCGGCTTTCGTAGCCGATCAATACATCATGTGGACCGGCATCGGATATCCCCCCGTCTCCGAAATTCGTGCCGTCCGTTGCAAAGCAGATGGAGTCCCACTCGAGCTACGTGGCATCCTCCCTAATGGCCATTCTCCCCTCTGCGACGAAGCCAAACAAAAACGCAACGATGTCTTCGCCCCAATCAAATCTAAGCGCAACAAATATATCGACCTCTCAAAGCTATATAATGCCCAAGGCACAGGCTACGCCCAAGAAGCCATCAAACTAAACAGCGAAACATATCGCATCGAACGCCTATATCGTGACATCATCAGCCAATAGGGTAGTACCCCCCACCAAGCCAACCCCGGATCCCGACCCCCACCAAGTCGCGACAGCTACAGGCTCCGCCGATTCCATCGACGGAGCCCCCTCAGTTCAGAGAGAAATCGAGACCCCGCTCTTCCGAATGGGTGGCTTCGCTTTCATCAGATGCCTGATGAAATGCTTCGCCATGCCCTGGCTATTATCCCTGTCGCTTATCTCTGCCATCGGCATAATATTAGGAATCCTCCTCGACATCCGTATCCTTATAGTAGCCCTGATGATCATCACCATCATCATCCCCATGCTAATGGCTTTCATGTATTACTATCATGGCCTCCGCCAAGAGTGCTTCTTCAACGTCCTCCCTCACACCCTCCTAATCTCCCCCCAAGCCCTAACTATCCGCCTACACATAAAAGAATCGGCCCCCGACCCCGATTCCCCCTCCGACTTACGCATCTCTGAGATCTCTTTCCCTCGCCGTCATCTCGCCCCAGCCCGACTCAAAGCTAACGCCCTCATTATCCCCATAATCTCCCCGGCCCAAGGCTTCATCTGGATCCCTCATGAGGCTTTATCACCCACTATCTTCGACGCAATCCAAGACAATAATATAACCGATGCTTCCCAAACATCAAATTAAGCCCTACCATCATGAGAATCCTTAAAGACTCTGACAAAAAATACTGCTTCATTATGGACATGGAAGTTCGCGACTACGAACTCGACTGCGAGCAAATTGTCAACAATGCCAACTACCTCCACTATATGGAGCACACCCGACATAAGTTCTGCAAAGACGCAGGTCTCCCATTCATCGAGATGCACAACCGAGGCATCGACGCCGTGGTCCGTAAAATTGAGATCGAATACAAATCCTCACTACGTGGAGGTGACTCTTTCCTCAGTTGCCTCAGACTCGAACGTAAGGGACCCAGATTCATCTTCCACCAAGACATCATCAAAAACAACGGCGAGGTCTGCGCCGAAGCCGTCGTCACAGTTGTTGTGCTCCAAAATGGCAAACTCTCCCGAGGCGACGAATTAGCAGCCCTCTTCGCCAAGTACATATAATAACCCTCTCCGCCCCGCCCCTCTCCGCCCTGCTTCCCTCCACAAGTTAAGACCACTCCCCATGGACTCTGAATTAGTCTACAAAATAGCTCTCTCGCTCACACCGGGCATCTCAGCCGAAGTCGTCAGAAATCTCGCCGACCTCGGCATCTCAACCCACGAGTTCTTTACCCTGAACATGCCGGAACTAAACCAAAAGCTCCGGTCTATGGCTTGTAGATTATTCCAAAACATAGCCCGCGAAGAGGCTCTTTTTAGAGCTCGTCAAGAGTTCGAATTCGTTCAGCGTCACAAGATAAAAGTCCTTTTCATCCTCGACGATGACTTCCCAATGCTCCTCCGTGACCTACCCGATGCACCCATCGTGCTATACCAACTCGGCAACACCAACCTCGACACACACCCCTCTCTCAGCATCGTCGGTACTCGTCGTTCCACATCCTATGGACTCTCCTTCACCGACCGTTTCGTCGAATCTGTCGCCCCTTACTATCCCGACGCCATGATCGTCAGCGGCCTCGCTTACGGCATCGACACCGCTGCCCATGTCGCCGCCCTCAAACATGGACTCCCCACCGTCGCCGTGATGGCGCACGGCCTCGACACTATCTACCCGGCGCAAAACCGCGACCTCGCCAAGCAGATACTCGCCCACGGCGGTTCGATCCTCTCCGAATACCCCACAAAAACGCGACCCTACCGCCAAAATTTCCTCCAACGAAACCGCATCGTCGCCGGTCTCTCCGAGCTCACCTTCGTCGTCGAATCCGAAATCAAAGGGGGAGCCATGAGCACTGCCTCCATCGCTTTCTCATACGGTAGAGATGTGATGGCGCTGCCCGGAAGATTCAACGACCCTATCAGCGCCGGGTGCAACCACCTCATCGCCAAAGAAAAAGCCCGAATATACACATCCCTCCCCGACCTGATGAACCTCATGCGATGGAAGATCCCAGCCCTCGACGCCCTGCCCCCACAGAAAGTCCTATTCCCCGAACTCGAAGGTGACCTCGCCACAGTCTACCAAACCCTCCGACAGACGGCACAGCCCATGTCCATCGACAGCATACACCTCAACACCGGCCTATCCATGCCCCTACTCATGGCTGCCCTAACCGAACTCGAATTCGAAGGAATAATCAACAAACTCCCCGGAGCCCGCTACGAACTATCCTAAGAGCGCGTTCCCTCCCTCCAAGTCCCACCTCCTCTCGCCATCAGGCAGTTTGTCTTTGGGTGATACCGCCCCCTTCCCGCGCGGATCTCTTTTCTATTCGGCTGGCGAGCGGAGCGACTCTTCCCCTTCCGTTTTATAGTCTTTTCAAAAACTATCTGCAAAAAAATAACAAAAAAATTGGCAATTTCCCAATTTAATGCTAACTTTGCACTCGCTATCAAAAACGACCGGGAAAGATGCCGGAGTGGTCGATCGGGGCGGTCTCGAAAACCGTTGTGCCTTTTGGTACCCAGGGTTCGAATCCCTGTCTTTCCGCCAATGATAAAAATCAGTTTACCCTGTACCCCGGAGTAAACTGTTTTTTTGTATGATCACGCTTCCTTGTTTGAGGAGGCAGATACTGAAGAGAAGACAATAGCCGATGCTATAAAGATAGCATTTGGCATAGATATAGCATTTGGCATAGATTATAAACCTGTAAAAGCAAAAGAAGATGGCAATGGATCGAATGGAGTTGGCGCTGTGGGCGTCAACAATAATGGAGGCCCGTCAGGGGAACGAGGCGGCGGCAACGATGCTAAGGGAGGAAAACTCCTTCCGGAAGGAGATGGGAAAGCCGACAGTGGAAGAGGAGATCAAGGCGATGGTAGCGAAGGCACGGGGAGAGAAGTAGGCTCTGATGGCAAGACTGACAATCAGGGGAATCCGTTGAATGCTGACGGCACATTGAAGTTGGAGAAGATTACATCTATTGACGAGTTGAGGGATGAGGACTTTAGTGCACCTACAAGAAACGTTGAGTTGCCTGCATTGCCCCGGAATGTGGATGAGGCTATTGGTGCTAATGGCAAGCCTGTTATCATCAAGAAGAATATCTTTGAGCGCAATGCAAAACATCATGCAGAGTTGACTGCTGAGGATAGCAGAAACATTCTCCAATCAGCGTTATACAATGCGAACCTGTACGGACAAAACCAAAAGGCGAAGCGTCCTTACAACTGGGTTGTCATAAACACGAAGGATAAGGAAGGCAATAACCGTCTTGTTCTTATTGAATTAAGTTCAGTAAAAGAAAATGCCGAGATAGTGCATTGGCACTACATTGACGACAAAGGACTGGATAAAATAAAAAGACAAGCCGAACGTGAGGACGGGCAACTCCTCATACTGCCTTCCGAATCGGAAGAGGCCGGTGCCCTTTCCGGCCCTACGAACGACCTGTCTTCCGGAGGCAAAGGTAATACTTTGTCATCAGAAAAGCAAGATGCCGATGCAAAAAATGGTGATGGAGTTGAGGATTATGCAGAGATGGATGAGTATGTTCCTCAGACTTGGGACGAGAGCAGCAGTTTGAGGGATGTTGAGGCTCGGTTGAAGTTGCTGGAGGATGCTTTCTATTATCCTTGGGAGGCTCTTGGCAAGAAGATTTTCCCTGATGCAGAACAATTACATGCTGAAGCCAAGGCATTGGTGGATAAGTATGGCGGCAGGGACAGGATTCCGAAAGAAGAGGAGGATGCTTTGGCGGCTAAGTATGCAGATCACTTGGCGCGACAGGATGCAATGCGCGAAGAGATTTATTCTTTGCGAGAATTGCGCGACAGGTTGGAAGCAAAAATGAGTCACGAGAAGTTGGAAGAAATCGAGCGGCAGAAGAAAGCGGATCAGTTGGCAAAATATAATGGGTATCTTCGCGGCAGAGGGAACCTTCAGGCATCAAGCATAGATCGGAATCTTTCGAAGAAGAAGAGGATCGATGGTGAAGTAGCGACAGTGGCGGAGTTCATCGAGCGTTGGCTTGCAGATGGGAGTCTAAATGTGTCAACATATAATTATAGACCGCAGATAAATCGTCGCAGATGGAATCGGATGAGTAGTCAGGAGCAGGCGGCATGGGAGGCGTCTCACAACAAGCTCAAGACTGAATATTTGGTTAATGACTACGACTTAGGCAAGACGGCATACGACTACGCGAGATGGCTTATGAGTCAGAAAGAGAAAGGGAAACTTGGCGGTAGCAAGCCTCAGAATCGGGGCGATGGTGTTGAGGAGAATGGTGCTGATGTAGTTAAGGAGCAGAAGGGTGCCGGGACGGGCGAGGTTTCTCCTCGTGAGGCTGCTTTGCGTGATTCTCTTATTGGGGTGTTGCGTGATGCAGGTGTAGAGGTTGTTACGGATGTTGCGGAAGGGCAGCGTGTGCTTGATAAGGCGAATGGCGATGCAAAGGTGCAGGCAAAAATCGGGGAAAATGAGCAGAAATTGCGTCAGCATAAGGTGTATCATGGTTCGGGAGCAGACTTTGATGCTTTCGACAACAACCACATGAGCGAGGGAGAGGGCGCTCAAGCTTATGGCTGGGGAACGTATGTGACTGAGGTTGAAGCAATCGGTCGTAATTATGCCATTGTGAACAACAATTCGTTAAGGAAGAGTAAATTAGAGTCTGATATTTACCGCCTTAAAGAGGCTTTACCTTTCAGAAGAGGTGAAGCCAAGCGTGAGGGCGAGGAGGAACTGAAACGGCTTGAAGAGGAACTCTCAAAGTTTAATACTGATTGGAGGTCTGTGCTCTATACCGTTGAGATACCTGATGATACCGGAAGCAACTACCTTCACTGGGATAAGCCTGTCGGCAGGGAGAAGAGTGACAAGAAGGACCAGATATTCTTGCAAGATAGTCTTGGTGAGAATCAGATGGGAAGTCGTGTGGATA
>SFMJ01000002.1 GCA_004553095.1 Bacteroidales bacterium | reverse complement strand
AGGGGCTATACTCTTTCTTTGACAAGGAAAGATATGACATCTACATTGTAGATATCAAGGGACTCGACTGGAAAGTTGATCTCGGCGATGGAACATCATCTAAGATTGACCTTAACGACTTCACGTTCAAGAAGGAAGGGAAAACAATCTATTTCGACTACGCGTATATCACCATCCACGGCACACCAGGCGAAAACGGAATACTGCAGGGTTATCTCGACATCGTAGGCATTCCCTACTCCACAAGCGGAGTGCTTGTCGAGGCAATGACCTTCGACAAGTTCGTGCTCAACCAATATCTGCGCGGATATGGAGTGAGCGTTGCCGACAGCCTGCTTATCCGCAAGGGATATGAGGAGGTGGTAAGCGAGGACGAGGTTGAGAAGCGCATCGGTATGCCTTGTTTCGTAAAGCCAGCCGCCGACGGCAGCAGTTTCGGTGTCTCCAAGGTTAAGAACAAAGACCAGCTTGCTCCTGCCATCCGCAAGGCAATGCTCGAAAGCTCTGATGTCATGGTAGAGCAGTATCTCGAAGGAACTGAAATCTCCATCGGATGCTACAAGACCAAGACCAAGATGGTCGAAATCAAAAATCTCACCAAAGAACTGGAACTTGCTGAGAGTGACAAACTACATGAGAAGGCAGCCTACATGTCATTGATTCGCGAATCGGAAATGAAAAGAATGGTCAGTGATAAAGGTTTACCATTGGAATTTCAGGAACAACCACCCTACCAACTAATCGACGACAATAATCAAGAGTAGTAAAGTCATGGCAAAGAAGAAAAACAACAAAGCGAACATTCTATTCCGATATGGTGTGATCACTATCGGATTTGCCCTCATGAGTCTGATGATCATGTTCAAAGTATTCCAGACCACGGTGATCGAGGCAAAAAATTGGAACGACTATGCGAAGAAAGAACTATCCAAGATGACTGTTATCACGCCCGAGCGAGGGAGCATCCTGGCAGATGATGGCAGCATTCTGGCATGCAATCTTACACTCTACGACATCAAAATAGACCTTCGCCATGACAAAATCAGAAAGATGAAGGTGATCCCCTGGGCATCGGTAGACTCGCTTGCCGACTCTCTCGACCGCTACTATCCTCGTCGACCCAATCTGGATAAGATGCCCCCTGACTCTTTCCAAAAATACTCGTGGCACACTCGTCTGAAAAAGGAATTTGAAAAAGATCCGGATAAGCGTAATCGTGCTCTGCGTTTGGCAAAGAAGCAGGGACTGGAGGATTTCAATAGGATTCGTAACTTCCCCTTCTTGCGCACACTGGGCAAGAAATGCAAGCCTCTCTACAAGGAGGTGAGGCCGACACGTCTCTATCCATACGGCGATATGGCATGTCTAAGTATAGGACGTGTGAATGAGGATCAAAAAACTAAAGAGATACATGGCTATTCCGGGCTTGAGAAAGACTTGGATTCTCTCCTCTATGGCAAACCGGGATTAGCCAAAAAGACAGCCTTGACGCAAGGCATCGGCAACTGGATCTCAGTGCCGGCGGTGAGAGGATACGACATACACTCGACTATCAACATCGACCTTCAAGAGATGCTCGAAGATGAACTGAAGGATATATGTGTCGAATCGAAAGCAGAGTGGGGCACAGCCGTGCTGATGGAGGTAAAGACCGGAGAGATCAAAGCGATCTCCAACATCGAACTTCTCGAAGATGGCACCTACGGCGAGGCAATGAATAGGGCAGTGCTACCCTACGAGCCGGGTTCTGTGATGAAGCCGATATCGCTGATGATCGCCTTCGAAGATGGTCTTGTGAAGAGTGTCAACGATATGGTGGATTGCAGCCCTTTCATGCGGACAAGCGACCCTCATGGCAGCGGCCCCAAGACGATGAAGCAAGTCATCGAACAGTCATCGAACACCGGTATCTCGCGTGTCATCTTCCGTGGCTATGCCCAGCATCCCGAGAAATGGTATGACCGTCTGAAGGGATTGGGATTCTTCGAGCCGATGCATTCGGGCATCGCCTTTGAGAAGACACCTCGCATACGTCGTCTGGTCGACAAGGACTCAAAAGGGAACAACATCACCATGACTGCACGCCACCTCGACTTGGCGCGTCAAGCTTACGGATATAACACCGAATTGCCACCCCTCTTCACACTCTCGGTCTATAACGCCATCGCCAACGACGGCAAGTATGTACGTCCCCACTTGGTGAGAAGTCTTATCGACGAGAATGGACGCGACTCGGTGCTGAAGATCAGTTATATCCGCGACAGCATTTGCTCGGCGGCGACAGCCCGCAAGGTCAGAGAGTGTATCCACGAAGTAGTGTGGGGAGATCATGGCACAGCCCGAATGGTCCGTGACGACCGCGTCAAAATCGTGGGCAAAACAGGTACGGCATACCCCGTGGAGCATGGTGTTTACAACACTGCCAAGCGCCGCTATGCCTTCGCCGGATTCTTCCCATACGAGAATCCTCAATACTCTTGCATCGTGCTGATACTCGCCAACGCCGGCACATCCGCCAACCGCACCTCAGGGCAGGTGCTCAAGAACATGGCTATCAAGATGTACTCGCGTGGCATGCTCAATAACTCCTCGACCTTCACCGCCGAGAAGACCCCCTCTTCTCCTGTGATCAGCGCCTCCACCCGAGGCCTTGGTGCTGCCGGCAAGGCTATAAACATCACCTCGATGAAGAGATTGAAACCGGCCTCAGACACTCCGCAAGGCACTGTGCCCAATGTCGTAGGCTATGACATCGCTGATGCCATAGCCCACCTCGAAAAGATCGGTCTGAACGTTAAGACGCGAGGACAAGGGATGGTGACTTCGCAGTCGATACCTCCCGGCACTCCCATCAAGCGGGGTGGCTCTATCCTACTATATCTCTCCACCAAGTGATCGAGCCTACCCCCAAAAAAAGAATTGATTATAAATGCTCCCGACATGAGCCGGGGGCATCAACCATAAAGAAATAAAAACGAAAAAACATATAAAACCCATGACGATCAAACTATCAAAACTTCTTGAGGAGATTAAGCCTCTCGAAGTGATCGGAGAAACTGACAAGAACATAATAGGCGTGCATAGCGACTCACGCAAAGTCGAGAAAGACTCTCTATTCGTGGCCGTAAGGGGCGTTACCACCGATGGTCATAAATACATCCCCGTGGTGGCAAGCACTCACGTGGGTGCCATCGTATGTGAGGACCTTCCCTCAACGCTGGAGAAGGGCATCACCTACGTGAGAGTGGCAAACTCCGCCGAAGCCCTCGGCATGCTGGCATCGGCATGGTATGGTCATCCCTCCTCCAAACTGAAACTTGTAGGAGTCACCGGCACCAATGGCAAGACCACCACAGCCACTCTGCTCTATGAGATGGCTAAACTGGAAGGCTACAAAGCCGGCCTTCTCTCCACGGTCTGCAACTATATCCAGGATCGTGCCATACCCACCACTCACACCACCCCCGACCCATTGACCCTCAACGAGCTCCTCGCCGAGATGGTCGAGGCCGGTTGTGACTACGCATTTATGGAGGTGTCGAGCCATGCCGCACAGCAGCACCGCATCGCCGGCTTGAAGTTCAAGGGGGGCATCTTCTCCAACCTTACTCGCGACCACCTCGACTATCATGGCACAGTCGAAAACTATATCAACGCCAAGAAAATGTTCTTCGACATCCTTCCCGAGGATGCCTTTGCATTGGTCAATATCGACGACAAAGTCGGCATGTATATGACCCAGAACACGCGCGCCAAGGTCTACACCTACTCGCTACGTGCCGAGGCTGACTTCCGTTGCAAGATACTTGAGACACGTCTTGACGGCACACTGCTGGATCTTGACAACAACGAGATCGAGGTAGGATTCACCGGGCGTTTCAATGCCTACAACCTGACAGCAGTCTATGGAGCAGCGATCTTGACAGGATTCCCTCGTGAAGAGGTGGCAGTGAACATGAGTCGCTTGGTGCCGGTGGCAGGTCGTTTCCAGACCTTCCGTTCGGCAGATGGAGTGACAGCGATCGTCGACTATGCCCACACTCCCGATGCTTTGGTCAACGTGCTTGACACGATTCGCGAAGTGGTGGGTGCAGAGGGCAAGATCACGACCGTGGTGGGTGCCGGTGGCAACCGCGACCATGGCAAGCGCCCGATGATGGCACGCGAAGCAGCATGTCGCAGCGACCTGTTACTCCTCACCAGCGACAACCCTCGCGATGAGAACCCCGACGACATCATCGCCGATATGCGTGCCGGACTCACCGAAGATGAACTCCGCCGCACCATCTGCATCACCGACCGCCGCGAAGCCATCAAGACGGCAGTCCGCATGGCAGCACCCGGCACGGTGATCCTCATCGCCGGAAAGGGCCACGAACCATACCAGGAGGTAAAAGGGGTGCGCCATCACTTCGACGACCGCGAAGAGGTGGAACGAGAACTCGCCGCCCGATCTTAACTTCTTCTTATTCACCTATCTCAACCCGTTTTGACCTATGTTTTATTGGCTGATAGACACCTTCGACGGTTGGAATATGCCGGGGCGTAACCTCGTATATTTCATCACATTCAGAGCCGGCTTCGCCTTCGCTCTGGCTCTTATCATCGCTTTGATCTTCGGTCACAAGATCATCCGTCGACTTCAGCGTATGCAGATCGGAGAAGAGGTCCGCAACCTCGGCCTCGAGGGGCAACTGAGCAAAAAGGGCACTCCCACCATGGGGGGGGTCATCATCATACTCGCCACTCTCCTACCCTGTCTGCTGATCGGCAACCTCGCCAACATATATATGATCTTGATGATCGTAGCCACCCTCTGGATGGGTATGATCGGTTTCCTCGATGATTATCGCAAACTGAAATACCATAACAAGGATGGTCTGAAGGGTAAGTATAAAGTCACCGGGCAAGTGGGCCTCGGACTCTTGGTAGGCATCACCATGTGGCTCTCGCCGCAGATCGTGATGAGTGAGAACTTCGAACGCCAGACCGTAGTAGCCAACGAGACGGTGACCGAAGTGCTTTACTCCACCGATGAGATCAAATCTCCGCAGACCACTATTCCCTTCGTCAAGAACAATAACTTCAACTATCAGTGGCTCACCTCCTGGATTCCCGACCACAACAGCGCCGAGACCTTAGGTTGGCTCGTGTTCGTGCTCGTGGTGGTGATAGCCGTCACTGCCGTAAGCAATGGGGCTAACCTCACCGATGGCATCGACGGCCTATGCGCAGGCACTTCCGCCATAATCGGCGCCGCACTGCTGATTATGGCTTATCTGGGTGGCAATGTCATCTATTCGAGTTATCTGAACATCATGTATATCCCCGGCTCGGAGGAACTTGTGGTGTTCGCCGGCGCTTTCATCGGCGCTCTAATCGGATTCTTGTGGTATAACTCCTTCCCGGCGCAAGTATTTATGGGCGACACCGGATCCCTCACGCTGGGTGGTATCATAGCCGTGTTCGCCATCTTGATCCGTAAGGAACTTCTGATCCCCCTGCTATGCCTTATCTTCTTCCTCGAAGATCTCTCGGTGATAATGCAGGTGGCTTATTTCAAATATACCAAACGCAAATATGGCGAAGGGAGGCGCATCTTCAAGATGACACCTCTCCATCACCACTTCCAGAAGGCAGCCGACCCCAATGCCATGGTGAAATGGAATCATCCGGTCAACCCGATGCACGAGAACAAGATCGTGTCACGCTTCTGGATCATCGGCATGCTCCTGGCAGCCATCACATTCGTAACACTCAAAATCAGATAATCGATCTTAATAATTATGGAAAAACTTGTAGTGCTGGGTGGGGGTGAAAGCGGCGTCGGTGCCGCCATCCTCGGCAAGACCAAAGGTATGGAGGTATTCCTCAGCGATATGGGGGAGATCAAGCCCCAATATGTGGCAATGCTCGAAGAGGAGGGTATCCCCTACGAGCAGGGAGGGCACACCGAAGAGCGACTGCTCGATGCCGACTTGGTGGTGAAAAGCCCCGGCATTCCCCCATACGCACCGTTAGTCAAGAAATTCACCGAGAAGGGTACTCCGGTCATCTCCGAGATTGAGTTTGCCGGTCGCTACACCGATGCCAAGATGGTGTGTATCACCGGCAGCAACGGCAAGACCACCACTACCCTTCTGACCTATCATATCCTCAAGGCGGCAGGACTGAATGTCGGCTTGGCTGGAAATGTCGGCAAGAGCATGGCTCTTCAGGTGGCTCGCGAGCAGCATGATATCTATGTCATCGAACTCTCCAGTTTCCAACTCGAGAATATGTATGACTTCAAGGCCGGGATAGCCATCATCATGAACATCACCCCCGACCATCTCGACCGCTACGACCACAAAATGGAGAATTATATCGCCGCCAAATTCCGCATCTTGCAGAACCAGGGGCCGGAAGATTACTTCATCTACTGGATGGACGATCCGATCGTGAGCGAGCAGATCAAGCATGTGCAGAGCGAAGCCATCAAGATGCCCTTCAGCGAACTCGAGCAGGAGGGAGCAAAGGCATACGTCAAGGATGGCATCATCCACTTCAACACCCCGACCGAGGTCTGGGAGATTCCCCGCGATCGTCTCTCACTCACCGGGCTTCACAACCTCTACAACTCGATGGCAGCAGGCCTCTCGGCGAGTCTGCTTAACATAAAGAAGGAGACTATCCGCCATGCTCTCGAAGATTTCGAAGCGGTGGAACATCGTCTCGAGTTCGTGGCTGATGTCGACGGCGTCAGATATATCAATGACTCTAAGGCCACCAATGTCAACTCCACTTGGTATGCCTTGGAGAGCATGACCCAACCCACCATCCTGATCCTGGGTGGCAAGGATAAGGGTAATGACTATACCGAGATTGAAGACCTGGTCCGCGAGAAGGTCAAAGCCATCGTCTGCATGGGTAAGGATAATGCCAAACTCCTCGACTTCTTCGGTGACAAGGTGGCGCAGATCCGCGACACTCACTCCATCTCCGACGCTGTCAAGGCTTGTGCCGAACTTGCCGAAGAGGGTGACACGGTGCTCCTCTCTCCCTGCTGCGCAAGTTTCGACCTCTTCAGCAGTTATGAAGATCGAGGCAGAAAGTTCAAGGCCGAAGTCCGCGCCATGTATAAGGGATAACCCCAAAAGGACAAACCACTACCCTATTGTTTTTTATTACGAACCGACTCATAAACTCCTCACCGAAATGACCAACGAATACGACGAATTAGAGATCCGCGACAATTCTCAGCCCGAGGAAGTCCGGGATAGCAGCAGCGACAAGAAGAAGAGGGAAGAAGAACTTCAGAAGGCCCTTAAAGCGGAGACTGCACAGAAAGAGGCGATGAACAAGATCAAGGGGCGTCCCGATCCCTATATCTGGGGCATCTATATTATGTTCCTCGTGATCAGTGTAATCGAACTTTACAGCGCATCGAGCACGGAAGTGACCGGAGGGAATGTCTATATGCCTCTGATCCGTCACGGTGTGTTCCTGCTGATAGGCTTGGGGATCGTGCTCTGGCTTCAGAAGACGCCCTATACGATCATCAACAAATTCGCTTGGGCATTCGGCATAGTCTCTCTGATATTGCTGCTGATATCCTCATTTTTCGGCAGTGAGATCAATGGTGCACAGCGAGCCATCTCCCTGCCGGGAGGCGCCACCATCCAGCCGGCGGAGATCGTGAAACTCTCCGTGGTGTGTCTCTTAGCCTCAATCTTTGGCAAGAATCAGACCCCCGGCGGCGTCACCAACAAGGGTATCATCGTCGCTGCCGCCGTGGTGTTGATATTCTCCGGATGCCTCTGGAAGAATGGTCTTACCAACACCATCTTGCTGATGTTTGTGAGCCTCTGTATGATGCTGATCGGGGGTGTGCCGATGCGCAAATTCGGCATCGTGATTCTGGTATATTGCGTGGGTGGAGGGGCTCTCTACCTCTTCCGATATGCCACTCCCGATGATTCGGAATATGACCGCGTGGTGGAGCGTCAAGAACTCGAGATGCAGCAAGCCTCCAACGGTGGTGCCATCATCAACGTCGAATCAAAAAAATCGGGCGACCGCTCCGGGACTCACATACAGCGTGTAAAACGATTCCTCGGAGGTGTCCATCCCGGCGATTCGATCACCGACGACAATCGCCAAGTGATCATGTCGAAATTCTCTCAAGCCAATGGCGGACTCTTCGGCCAGGGTCCCGGCAATTCGCGTGAGAGTGCTCGACTTCCTCTCGCCTTCTCCGACTATATCTATTCGATCATCATCGAAGACACCGGCTTCGTGGGGGGTGCATTCCTCCTGATCTTATATCTTCTGCTTCTGGCGCGAGCCGGCAGAATCGCTTATAAATGCTCGCGAGCATTCCCGGCATTCCTCATCTTGGGATGCGCCGTGATGATCGTGTTCCAAGCCCTGGTCCACATGGCCATCGTCTCGGGGCTCTTCCCCGTCTCGGGGCAGCCATTGCCGCTGATCTCGAAGGGTGGCACCTCGATCATCGTGATGTCGGCGGCGATCGGCATTATGCTCTCTGTGGCTCGTTTTGCCGTTCATTCCGACGACACTCGCCAGATTCGCGCCGAGAAGAATGCTCTCCCCGACGATATCCAGGCGGCAAACTTCAGCCGCCAAGGGTGATGGCGGGTCACCACTACCCTATTTTTATCTTAGACATAAACCTATACAACATAGATCAATACAATGAACCGAAAATATAGAATTCTGATAAGTGGCGGCGGCACCGGAGGCCACATCTTCCCTGCCCTGTCGATAGCCAATGCTCTGAAGCGACGTGTCGATGCCGATATCCTCTTCGTGGGGGCTGAAAATCGCATGGAGATGGAGAAGGTGCCGGCTGCAGGATATCCCATCAAGGGACTTCCGGTGGCAGGCTTCGACCGGCGTCACCTCCTTCGGAATTTCAGTGTCCTGCTCAAATTGGGCAAGAGTCTCTCGATGGCACGGCGCATCGTCAAGGAGTTCCAACCCGACATCGCCATCGGCGTCGGGGGATACTGCTCGGGGCCAACCCTCAAGGCGGCTCAACGCGCCGGTGTTCCCACACTGATACAGGAACAAAACTCATACGCCGGAGTTACCAATAAACTTCTCGCCAAGCATGCCGACCGCATCTGTGTGGCATACGACGGCATGGAGCGCTTCTTTCCCGCCGACAAGATCATCAAACTGGGGAATCCGGTGCGCAAGGATCTGCTCGACAAGGATCCCGATCCGGAGCAATCGCGTGCCGGGTTCGGGCTCAATCCGAAGCGTCCGACGCTTCTGGCCATCGGAGGTTCACTCGGCGCTCTGACCATCAACGAGAGCCTCGAAGCGGGCGTCAAGCGCCTCGTGGATAGTGGCGCACAAGTGATCTGGCAGACCGGCAAGCATTTCGGCGACCGCGCTCTGAATGCCGCCAAGGGACTGCAAGGGGTAGTGGTGACCCCTTTCATCAATGACATGGCTTCTGCCTACGCCGCCGCCGATATCGTGATATCTCGCGCCGGCGCCGGATCTATCAGCGAACTCGAATTGCTCGGAAAGCCCGCCATCCTCGTGCCTTCGCCCAATGTCGCCGAAGATCATCAGACCAAAAATGCTCAGGCTCTCGCCTGCCGCAATGCCGCCATCCTCGTGCCCGACACCGAGGCACGTCTACGACTTGTCGACGAGGCTCTAAAACTCCTGACTGACTCCGACCGCCGCAACATGATGAAGAAGGAAATTTCCAAATTGGCTATGCGTCAAAGCGACGAACGCATCGCCGATGAAGTCTTAAAACTGATCGAAAGATGAAACAAAATATCTATTTCGTGGGTGCCGGTGGAATCGGTATGGCCAACCTGGTGAGGTATTATCTCCGCCATGGCGCCCGGGTGGCAGGCTACGACCGCACACCCTCCGACCTCACACGTCATCTCGAAGCGGAGGGGGCTATTCTTACCTTCAATGCCTCTGCCGATGAAATACCTGCCGAATTCCGCGACCCGAACACTACGCTGGTGGTGTATACACCCGCCGTGCCGGAGAGCAATCCTATCCTGGCATACTTCCGCCAAAACGGCTTTGAAGTAATCAAACGCGCCGCACTGCTCGGCATCATCACTCGCCACTCTCACGCCATCTGCGTGGCGGGAAGTCACGGCAAGACCACCACATCTTCGATGATCGCCAACATCCTCCGTAATTCTCCTCTTGGATGCACAGCCTTCCTCGGCGGTATCCTCCGCAATATCGACAGCAACCTCGTGCTGCAAGAGAACTCCGAGTTCAGCGTGATTGAGGCAGACGAGTTCGACCGTTCGTTCCATCATCTCACCCCCTCGATAGCCGTCATCACATCGACCGATCCCGACCATCTCGACATCTATGGCGACGAAGAGCATTATCTCGAAGCCTTCAGCATATTCACCTCGCTGATTCGCCCCGGAGGCACACTAATCCTGCACACCGGCTTGAAGATGAAGCCCGATGTGAAGAGCGATGTCAAGGTGATGACCTATAGCGCCCACGACCCTGCCGCCGATTGGCATGCCGAGGATATCACCTACGGTGTCGGCAGCATCACCTTCACATTGGTAGGCCCCGATGGACTCCGCATCGAAGGGCTCTCACCGGGAGTGCCGGTGGAGATCAACATCGACAATGCCGTGGCTGCCGCCGCAGCCGCCATCACTGACGGCGCCACTCCCGAGCAGGTGGCCGTCGGACTCCGTTCATTCCTCGGCGCCAAGCGACGCTTCGAAATTTATCTCGACGGGTCGGAAACCAATGCCCACACCATCCTAATCGATGACTACGCCCACTCCCCCGGTGAGGTCAAAGCATCTATCGAATCGGTAAGAAAACTCTATCCGGGCAAGAAACTCTCCGTAATATTCCAACCCCACCTCTACACTCGCACCCGCGACTTTGCCCCACTCTTCGCCGAGGCGCTCTCTGCCGCCGACCAAGTGATCATGCCCGAAATATATCCGGCACGCGAACTCCCCATCCCCGGCATCACCTCTCACACCATCCTCGACCAAGTAAAATGCAAAGAAAAAGCATATTGCGAGAGAAAAGATTTGCTTGATCTGATAAAAAATAGTAACTTTGAAATTTTGATGACATTAGGTGCTGCTGATATCGACAAAATGCTGCCCGATATCAAGCAAATCCTTCTGGAGCGCTGAGACTCTCTCAGAGCCCCGCTTTGACTATACCTATGACTGTAATAGCCAAGAAAATAATGAAATGGAGCATCCTGGCGATCTTGCTGATCTATGTCGCCGCAATGGGGGTGTGGGCCAACCAACGTGCAAGCCTGCATCTCTGCACTGACATTGTGGTCGATGTGGATGCCGCCCCGGCTATCGATTCTATCGTGAGACATGGCGTCAGCGAGAGACTTCGCGCCTACCCCCAAAAGATCATCGGTGTGCCCCAACATCAGATCGATATCGCCGATATCGAGCGTTTCCTCTCGCGCGACAACATCTTCGAAAGCGTCAACTGCATGATGTCGGCTCGCGGCGAACTTATCGTCGAGATCGTGCCTATGATCCCGGTGATGAGACTTTTCTTCGGCAATGATTCCTATTATATCAATAAAGATGGGAAGTATGTTGCCTCAAGCGCCCAGTTTATGACCGATGTCCCGGTGGTAACCGGCAATTTCAACAAGCGTTTTGCCCCCAAAGAGGTGATCCCCATCGTGTCGTATATCAGCAAGAACCCGATGCTCCACGACTTGGTGAGTATGATTTTCGCCGAGAATGCTCACAACATCATCTTGATTCCGAAGATTCGCGGGCATGTGATCAACTTCGGAGACACCACACGCTTGGATGAGAAGACCCGAGCATTGACACTCTTCTATCGCGATGTAATCCCCTACAAGGGATGGGAGGAATATGACACAATCTCGGTGAAATATCGAGGACAGATAGTGGCGACACGACGCGACAAGACTCGACTGAATCATGGCGAGGACTATGTGGAGGAGATCGACCCCGAAGAGGCTACGCTTGCCGATGTGAGTGACCTGCATGGCACAGTCCACAACCCTGTCGACACGACACAAAACAAGAAAAAAACCGAAAAGCCGCAAGGCACATCGAACCATAAGCCGCAAGGCTAACCAAAAAAATAAGCAAACCTAAAGAGCAAACAGGCTGACAAGATATGAATGAGGATAGATATGTAGCTGCCATCGAGGTGAGCAGTTCGAAAGTGATAGCCGCTGTGGGCAAGATGCACAGCGATGGTCGTCTCGACATCCTCTCGACCGAACAGGAGAGGGGAGTGGAGACAGTGAAATATGGCATAATCCAGAACCTGGAGGAGACCGCCATGCGGATCCGTCGGGTGCTGGAACGTCTGCAAAGCAAGGCTGTAGTAGCCCCGAGAGTCATCACCGGCTTATATGTCGGGCTCTCCGGCCGCTCGATGCGCAGCATTCGCACGGAGGTGGAACTCAACCTCCCCGATGACACTGAGATCACCGATGAGATAATCGGGAAATTGCGCGATCAAGCCACCAATACAGCCATCGATTCGTCGCTCATCGTGATCAACGCCATCCCTCGCATATATCATGTCGGCTCCACCGAAACACTCTCTCCCAAGGGTGCGGTCGGCAATAAGATACGCGCCGTTTACGACCTGATCGTATGCCGCCCCGATATACGTCGCAATCTCTCTCGCACCATCGAGGAGAAACTCGACCTCGACATCCTGGGGTATGAGGTAACTGCCCTCGCCTCGGCGAATATCGTGCTCACCAACGAAGAGAAACGTCTCGGTTGTATGCTCGTAGACATGGGGGCGGAGACTACTTCCGTGTCGATCTTCAAAGATGGGTCGCTCAAATATTTCGCCACTCTCCCTCTCGGAGGCAGAAACATCACTCGCGACATCACAAGCCTCAGCGTGCTCGAAGAGCGTGCCGAGGAGATCAAAGTCACTATGGGCAACGCTATGGCCCGTAATAACGGCACTTCGCTCAATCTCTCCGGCATCAATACTTCGGATGTCAACAATATCATCGTGGAGCGCGCCGAAGAGATCGTGGCAAATATCATCGAGCAAATCAACTATGCCGGCATGAAGGATAGCGATATACCCGCCGGTATCATCTGCATAGGTGGCGGATCTAAACTCAATGGCATCCTCGACCTCATCGCCCGTCAGACCGGACTGAATGTGAGCCGTGGCAAACTCCCCACTTACATCACCGTGGGTGACACCAAAGCCACCAGCGAACTCCTCGAAGTCACCGGCATACTCTATGCCGCTGCCAAGAAATATGATGCCGAATGTCTCGAATTGCCCAACCATAAGGAACTCCCTTCCACCGGCGAAGGCAATGAACCTGACCCCGAAGAGGAGAAAGAAGAAAAGGTGAATGAAACTGCCCATAAGACAAGAAATAAATTCTGGGAGAAAACAAAAAAACGTATCACCAACATCTTTGCAAATCCCGAGGTCGACGATAGTGATCTGCTCGAATAGTCAGCCCCTCCAAGACTCCTCAGTTTGTTCAGTTTTGCTCTCAGGCTTATCATAAAATTCTAAAAAATTCGAATCATGGACGACGATATGAATCTCGATATAACCGACAGCACTAATTTTGATATTGACGAGAACGAAAAAGCCATTATCAAAGTCATAGGCGTAGGTGGCGGTGGATGCAACACCGTGAACTATATGTACAACCAGAACATACCACTTATCAAGTTCGTGGTATGCAACACCGACCAGCAGGCACTCAAGTTATCACCCGTGCCCACCAAGATCTTGATTGGCAAGGAGATCACCGATGGTCGCGGAGCCGGCAATATGCCCGAAGTGGGCAAAGCATGTGCCGAGGCTTCGGTCGATGAGATCAAGCGCCTGTTCGAAGATGGCACGGAGATGGTGTTCATCACTGCCGGTATGGGTGGTGGCACCGGCACCGGCGCCGGCCCCGTGGTGGCTCGCCTCGCCAAGGAAGCCGGCATTCTGACCATCGGCATCGTAACAGTCCCCTTCATGTTCGAGGGTAAAAAGAAAATCATCAAGGCGCTCGCCGGAGCCAAGGAGATGAAAAATTATGTAGATGCTCTCCTGATCATCAACAATGAGAATATCATCGAACTTTACAAGGATTTCAATTTCTACAACGCCTTCAGCAAGGCTGACGAAACCCTCGCCAATGCCGCGCGAAGCATCTCTGAAATTATCTCCGAACCCCTATATATCAACGTCGACTTCCAGGATGTCAAGACCACGCTCAAGGATAGCGGATCTGCCATCATTGCCACTGCCATCGGCGAAGGTAAGAATCGTATCACCGAGGCTATCCAGAATGCTCTCCACTCGCCGCTGCTCAAGAGCCATGATATCAACACCTCCAAGCGTCTCCTCTTCAAGGTGATGTGCGCCAAAGACTCGGAGAACCCGATCCGCGCCGAGGAGATTACCGAGATTACCAATTTCACCAGCAGACTCCCGGCAAGCATCGACGTGAAGTGGGGTATTGGTGACGACCCGACGCTCGGTGATAAGGTGAAGATCACTGTGCTCGCTTCCGGATTCGATGTTACCATCAGCGACGGATCGGACAACCAAAACGACCCCGGACCATTGGTATTCCCCGGCACCGAGCCCAAGCAGAGACCCGCTGATACCCGCAATCAAGATCGCGAAGAAACCGACCAAATAGCCGAAGTCTATGGCATCGAAAAGGTCAAAGAGCAAGAACGCGAGGCTGCACGTATCAAGTATGTCGTGCTCAAACCCTCGCAATTCGACGACCAGGAGGTGATCGCTCTCCTCGAACGAAACCCGACCCTCAATCGCCCACCTTACGTTAAAACCCAACTCCAAAGCATCGGCGAAAACAACCTCAAGGTCCAACACTCTCCCGAACCGGCAAGCAACTCCGACAGCATTCAGATCACTTTCGGATGATCTGACCTCCCCGCGAGTCGCCCCATGGCAAGACATTAAAATACTTTTCTACTCTTCTCTCCTCTCCACTTCCACTCTTCTCTCCTCTCCGCCTCTCTTCTCTATCCGTAATTATTGACTCAATCAGAAATTTTTATCTTATAAAAACAAGATCATCCGACAATGGAATCACAATTTCCGACCAAAGGAACCACATTTACAATGGTGGCCAAGACATTTCAAGGGCTTGAAGATGTGTTGCGCGACGAACTGTTATCATTAGGTGCTGAGAATGTAGAGATCGGCAAACGCATGGTAAGTTTCGAGGGAGACCTGGAACTGCTCTATAAGGCCAATCTATGTTGCCGCACTGCCCTGAGAATTCTTAAGCCAATCGAGAAATTTACCGCCTACGATCCGGATGATCTCTATGATGTGGTCCGCGAGATCGAGTGGGAGAAGTATATGACACCCTCCACCACCTTCGCCATAGACGCCACAGTCAATAGCGAAGATTTCACCCATTCCAAGTTCGTGACTTATCGTGTGAAGGATGCCATCGTCGACCACTTCGTAGACACATGTGGCGTGCGCCCCTCCATCCGACTTTCCAACCCCGACCTCTTCCTGAATGTGCATATCAGCGAGAATCGGGTCACCATCTCTTTAGACTCCAGTGGCGAGCCCCTCTCCAAGCGCGGATATCGCGATGAGGCTACCGAAGCCCCCATCAATGAGGCTCTCGCTGCCGGCATAATCCTCAAGAGCGGCTGGAAAGGGGAGTGCGACTTCGCCGACCCTATGTGCGGTTCGGGTACTTTCCTGATCGAGGCTGCTCTGATCGCCGCTAATATCAACCCCGGCATCTATCGCAGGGGATTCGCCTTTGAGAAATGGCCCAACTTCGACGCCGAACTCTTCGAAGCGCTCTATAACGATGATAGCGCCGAACGTGAGTTTAACTTCAAAATATATGGCGGCGATATCGACCCCGACGCCGTAAGAACCGCTCAGAAGAATATCAAGTCGGCTCAACTCGACGACATGATCGAACTCTCATGCCGCGACATCGCCGAGTGGATCGACAATCCCGAGGAGGGTGTGCTGGTAACAAATCCCCCCTACGGTCGTCGCCTCAAACCGGACGATCTCGCCGAACTCTATCGCAACATCGGCACTTGTCTGAAACGCAATTTCAAGGGATGGACCGCCTGGATCATCGCCATGGATTGTGAAGAATTTGACAAGGTCGGCTTGAAGCCCTCGTCCAAGACACCGCTGCTCAATGGCAGCATCGAGTGCTCGCTCCGCGAGTATGTGATGTTCGATGGCCGCTACAATGACTTCCGTTCCGAGGGTGGCAGCATCAAGTCGTATGACGAGCCCGAAGAGCATGGCCCCCGCAAGATGAAACGCCTCTCCGACGACGAGTGGCGCCGCGAGACACGCAAATTCGGTCAGCATGATCGCAAGCCCCAAAAGCATGAAGATCGCAACGCCTCCTATCGTCGCGATGACCGTCGCGATGACCGTCGCGATGACTTCAAGCCGCGCGGCGGCAAACCGGGTCGCAAGGATTTCAACGACAAACGCTCCGAGAGCAAGCCTTACACTCCCAAGCGTCCCACCATCTCCGAAGATAAGAGCCAGGTCATCAACCCTGTCCATTTCCGCAAACGCAAACAGAAGTAAGAGATGATGCATCGACACGCCATGGGCAAGGAGGGTTTGATCCTCTCGATCATCACCGCCATCGCGATGGTGGCGGGAGTCTATATCTTCGCATGCCCGGCGCAAGTCACAGGGGAATTGGGCATCTTCTTGCCCTCTCCCAATCTTTGGAATCTTTCCCCTTTCCTGTCGCATCTCCTCACTCTGACGATGATAGCAGCCACCACCATCCTCCTGTATGTCGCCAACAAGAAGTATACCTTCGTCACCGGCTCCGACACCGTCTTCATGGGGATGTTCTTGGTGATGTGTTCTTCCAATGTCTGGCTCAGCGACCGCTTCTCAAGTTCTTTCATCTTCGCCATCGCCAATGTGATATGCCTG
Source organism: Bacteroidales bacterium (assembly GCA_004553095.1). GTDB lineage: Bacteria > Bacteroidota > Bacteroidia > Bacteroidales > Muribaculaceae > Lepagella. The sequence continues at coordinate 32,158 of SFMJ01000002.1, read as the reverse complement.
ATGATCCTCTTCGACTGCTATCGCAAGAGCAATGCCACTCAAGAACTCTTCCTGATCGCCACAATTATATCCTTGGGCTCGATGATCCAATATGCCTTTCTGGCGCTCATCGTGGTCTATCTCCTGGGGGCTGTGATGCTCAAATGCTTCTCCTTCCGCGGGCTGATCGCTTTCGGCATGGGCATGCCTGAATTCAGCATCATCTTCAACTCGGCTTATTCCGCAGGTGGTATCTTGGTGAGTATGATCAATATCGGATTGACATGCATCGTCGGTCTGATTATGGCACTCAACAATATGGTAAAACTATATGCCGGCAACACTCAGCGACGCCTCAACAATATGGTGATCAATCTCCTCGGTGTCGTGTCGCTGATCTGCATGCTGGTGGATTTCAATAATATCATCGCTTATCTCGCCACTATCTATATGATCGTGGCAATCCAACTCGCCCATCTCTTCACCCTATGGAACATCCGCCGGGCACCGGTGTGGCTTCTGATCATCTCTCTGCTCTATGTCGGTCCGGCTGCCGACCAACTTGATATAGACAATTGACATGAAAGTAATAGCAGACGAAAATATACCCTTCCTCCGCGGTCGTCTTGAGGCGATCGGTGCTGATGTGACCTACGTCGATCAGTTCGGATTCACCCCCGAATTGGTAAAGGATGCCGACATCCTGTTGATCCGCACACGCACACGATGCAACAGCGATCTATTAGAGGGTTCGAAGGTAAAACTTGTAGCCACCGCCACCATCGGCACCGACCAGATCGACATGGATTGGTGTCGCCGGGCAGGCATTATCGTGAGAAATGCCCCGGGATGTAACGCCCCCGGCGTGGCTCAGTATGTATGGTCATCGTTGCTCCGACTTGGGTTCGACCCCGGACGCCATACGCTGGGCATAGTGGGTTGTGGCAATGTCGGCAAGATAGTGCGTCAATGGGGTGAAACCATAGGCACACATATCATCATCAACGACCCTCCCCTCCAGCACATGGGTATTCTCGACACATACGCTTCACTCAGCGACCTCCTGACCGAGTGTGATGCCGTAACGCTTCATACGCCGCTGACCAAGACCGGACGCTATCCCTCCTATCATCTCATCGGCGATGCCGAACTGAGTCTGATGAAGGATAACGCCATTCTGGTGAATGCTGCGCGCGGCCCGGTGGTCGATAATGCCGCACTGCGAGATCATCTCGCCTCCGGCAGACTGCGCGCCGTGATCGACACCTGGGAGTTCGAGCCTCGTGTCGACACCGATATCCTCGACATGGTGGAGTATGGCACGTTCCATATCGCCGGATATTCCCTCCAAGGGAAGCAACGCGCCACTCGTATGGCTCTCGAGGCTGTCGAAGAGGTGATGGGGGTAGAAATCAACAAAGAGGGTCTCGAGCCCCCTTATATGGCTGATCCCAACATCTCGGCTGAGCGTATCATCGAATCTTACGATCCGATCTACGATACCCTCGCCCTCCGCGAAGACCCCGAGGCGTTCGACCGCCTCCGACATGATTATAATTTCCGCAACGAACCATAACAGGTTCTAACTTTCCCCCCGACAAGATGGCATTGAAGAAATATTATGTAGTGTGGGTCGGCAGAGTGCCGGGCGTCTACGACAATATCGACGACGCCTTGGAGCAGGTCGACAATTATCCCGGAGCCACTTTCAAGGGCTTCGACAGCGCCGAGGCTGCCGCCAAGGCTTTCCGCCGCGGTTTTGAACGCGACGAAAGTTCGGAATTGCAGTCGCTGATGCTCAACGCCATGCGCCGCAATATCCCTCGCGCCGGTAAGCCCGACTATATGTCATTCCCCGAAATAGACCTCAATGGCTGGGCGGTCGACGCCTCCTGCCAGGGCAATCCCGGCACTATGGAATATCGCGGTGTCGAACTCTCTACCGGCCGTGAACTCTTCCGCGTAGGCCCTTTCCAGAAGTCTACCAATAATATCGGAGAGTTCCTCGCCATAGTCCATGCCCTCTCGCTGATGTTCTCCAAGGGTGAAAGCCACACCATCTATTCCGACTCGGTGACCGGCATGTCGTGGGTCCGCAATCGCAAGGTGCGCACCAAACTCGAACGATGCCCCAAGAATGAGAAATGCTTTCAACTCGTGGAGCGTGCTCTCTCATGGCTCAATACCCACCGCATCACCGTAAATATCAGAAAATGGGAGACAGAGAGATGGGGGGAGATCCCGGCAGATTTCAACAGGAAATAATAGCCCGACTGCGCGATGCCGGCGCTCTGGCCGTCGGGGTGGCTACAGCCGCTCCGGTCGATGATGTCACCTGCCGAGGCTTCGACTCCTGGCTCGCTCGGGGTGACAACGCCGGCATGGAGTATATGGCAAATCATCGCGCCATACGCTTCGACCCGCGCCTGCTCTTGGAGAGGGGTGCCCGCTCCATCATCTCGATGGCTTTCTCTTACGCCACCCCGCGGCGGCGCGACCCGCGGCTCCCCGGCATCTCGGCTTACGCCCTCCTCCCCGATTATCATATCCTCATCAAGTCGCGTATACGTCATGCCATCTCCTCGCTCATGCCGGGCGTAGAGAATGAAGATTGGCGCATCTGTGTCGATTCGGCACCCATCCTCGAGCGATATTGGGCACAGCGTGCCGGCATCGGCATCAGAGGCGATAATGGCAATATCATCATCCCCGGAGTCGGGGGAGAGGTGATCCTTGCCGAGGTGGTGACAACTCTCGATATGATCGCCGACAACCCCGTAGAAGAGGGCTGCCTACATTGCGGAGCATGCCGCCGAGCCTGCCCCGACCGGGCTCTCCGCGAAGATGGCACCATCGACTGCCATCACTGCCTGAGTTATCTCACCATCGAACATCGCGGAGAATGGAGCGACCCACGTCACATCCACGCCATGGCGACCCCCGAAGGTCGACACACTCTCTTCGGTTGCGACCGCTGCGTAAAGGTCTGCCCCATGCATCGACCCAAAGAGGATTCCGATCTCCCTATCCCCCTCTCCGAACCTGTCGAAGAGATTCTCTCACTCTCCCCTGAGCAGATCATCTCCTGCTCCGAAGGTCTCCGCCGAATCCTCCGCCACAGTTCACTGAGTCGCTCCAAAATGCCCGACTTGATACGCAATGCTCGCAACGTCAATAAAAAATTAGCCCCCTCGTTCGCTTTTTTCGTTTTAAAGAGTTAACTTTGCATCATGTTAGAGAGGAAACTAAATATGGGCAAGCCTGAAAAGTTGCGTCATAAGGCCCTTATCGACGCCGCTTTCTCTATGGGCAAAACCATCTATGACTATCCTCTCAGAGCCACATATCGCATCCTCTCACCCCAAGAGATGAGCGACTCTTTCCGCCTCGATGTGCCCCAAGCCATCGGCGCCCTGCAGATGCTCATCACTGTCCCCAAAAAGAAACTAAGACATGCTGTCGACCGTGTCACCATGAGACGACGGATCCGCGAGGCTTACCGCCTCAATCGCCTCCCTCTGCGCGACGCCATCGAACAGAACCCTGAAGCCCGATCCATCAGCATCGCCTTCATATATCTTCACGACGACCTCACATCCTACGCCAATATCGAACGTAAGATGCGTAATATCCTCTCCAAAATCGCCGCCAAAGTCGACCGGCAACTTCCCCCACCTGCCCACCCCGGCGATGATACTGTGCAAAATATCGACAACTGAAGATCAATTATCCCATCATGTCTCATCCTCTCCGCAAGTTAGCAATATTACCCATACGTTTCTATCAACTTTGCATCTCTCCGATGCTGCCGGCATCTTGCCGATATACTCCGACTTGTAGCCAATACGCAATCGAGGCTATCCGCATACATGGCGTCATCAAGGGCTCCTGGCTCGCCATAAAACGTATAGCTCGTTGTCATCCCTGGGGCGGATTCGGTTACGACCCCGTGCCTCCCGCTCATAGCAAATCTCAGAACAAATGAGATGTTCCCGTAGTTATAACTTTAGAGCATTTCTTCTTTTTCAAAAATCCGCATTATTATCTTAGATTGTTTTACAGGTACAAAAACAGACTATTATGAAAATCATTGACATTCATACCCACAACACGCTGCCTCAGCCCAATGCTATTGAGGCTATCTGCATCAAGAATGACACCCCCTCACCCACACTCGAGAAGGGACAACTCTACAGCGTCGGCATCCATCCCTGGGACACTGTCGATGACATCACTCCCGACACCTTCAAGCGTCTCGACCGACTCGCCGAGGATCCCGGGGTAGCGGCTGTCGGCGAGTGTGGCATCGACCTCACCCCTCATGGCGGGCCGATGTTCCGTCAGATCCAAATCTTCAAACATCATATCGACCTCTCCGAGCGCATAGCCAAGCCCTTGGTGGTCCATAACGTCAAGAGCCACGACATCATCGTCGGGGCTCGAAAAGACCTCAAACCGACGCAAAATTGGGCTATCCATGGCTTCCGCGGCAAACCGGAAGTGGCGGCTATGCTTATACGCTGCGGCTGCTTCCTCTCTTTCGGCGAACTCTTCAACGCCGACACCATACGCATGGTACCCGCCGACCATATCCTCGCCGAAACCGACAACTCATCTCTCTCTATCGAAGAGATAATATACCAACTCTCTCGTGCTCGCGGCGAAGACCTCTCCGAGATCATCCCCGCCAACACCCACCGCTTTTTAGAATGCGTCTCTAAACCTTGACAACTAATTATAATCTAATTATCGAGCCTGCGGCTCTTTTTCCTCTCTTCTCTAAAATTATATCGTCAGACAGCAACAGTATGTCGTATTTTTTTGTTAAATTTGCAACATTATGCGTAAACTAAACTTATTAATCCTGTCACTGCTTTTCCTTATCTCAGGCACACAGGCATCCGCTCTCACTCTGGAGAAAATAAAATATGGCGATTTCTCCAACTGGGTGACTCGCCACATTTCCGAATCTTCCGCCATCGGCGGCAAGAAGAAAACCATCTACGCCATCGGTCCGACCACGACGATCAATGGCAATAAGGCATATTCCAATATGGGGGGCTCACCCTGGGCCACCAGCAATGTATATGCCAAGGTGATGGGCATCAGCAAGGCCACCAACTCGGTGGAGCCGGCTGTGGTCAATGGCAATAAGATGGCGAAACTCACCACCAAGATCGAGGAGGTGAAAGTCCTCAAGATGATCGACATGGAGGTGATGGTCACCGGCACCCTCTTCCTGGGCAAGGTCCGCGAGCCGATCTCATCGACCAGTAGCCCCTACTCCAAAATGGAGATGGGTATGCCATACACCAAGCGCCCCAAGGCGCTGGTATATGACCTGAAAGTCGATATGCCCAACGTCAATACCCGCATCAAAGCCTCCGGCACCGGCGCAAAAAAGACCCTCCAGGGACGCGACCAAGCCGAAGTCTATGTCATCCTCCAGAAGCGCTGGGAAGATGCCAAGGGTAATATCCACGCTCTCCGCGTCGGCACCGGCCGCGAACGCTTCAACAAAAGCATCCCTCTGACCAAAGGCCATCAACTCACCATCCATTATGGCGATATCACCGGCCAATCGTTCTACAAGTCCTATATGGGCCTGCTCAACGGCAAAAAGGCTTATTATGCCTACAACTCCAAGGGTAAACTCGTGCCCGTGCAAGAGGAGGGTTGGGCGCCTGCAAATGCGACTCCAACTCATGTGCTCGTCATGGCTTCCACCACTTGCGGCGAGGCTTTCGTCGGCACTGTCGGCATCACAATGTATGTCGATAATTTCGCATTCGGCTTCTAACCATATTTTTTACCATCCGGACTCTCTCCCCGACACTCTCCCATTCATTCATCTGAAGGTGAATCTTAAAGCACTTTCTTAATCATCATTCTATCCGCTAATCATGAAAATAGCTCTTATCGGATATGGTAAGATGGGTCACATGATCGAACGCATCGCTTTGGAGCGTGGCAATGAGATCACCTGCCGTATCGATCTGAACAATACCGAGGACCTTGATTCGGAGGCTTTCCGCAGTTCGGATGTAGCCATCGAATTTACCACTCCCTCCACAGCCCTCGACAATGTGTTGCGTTGCTTCCGTGCCGGTGTGCCTGTGGTGAGCGGCACGACAGGTTGGACTCAGCACCTCGACCGCATGCACGAACTCTGCGACCGCGGCGAGGGTACTCTCCTCTGGGCATCGAATTTCTCGATCGGTGTCAACATCTTTATGGCAATCAATAAATATCTCGCCGGCATTATGGAGAGTTTCAAGGATTACACCCCCTCGATGACCGAAGTCCATCATATCCACAAACTCGATCACCCCTCGGGCACAGCGCTGAGTTTGGCAGGGCAGATCATCGACTCTTCGTCGCGCATCCGACACTGGGCTGAGCCTCAGGAGGGTGCCAACGCCGCCGATGCTCCCGCCGACACTCTGATGATCAGCCATGAACGTCGCGGCGAGGTGCCCGGCATCCACACCATCACTTGGGATAGCCCCTGCGATGAGATCATCATCACCCACTCCGCCAAGTCGCGCGAAGGCTTCGCCCTCGGCGCCGTGATTGCCGCCGAATGGCTCGCCGGCAAATCAGGCTGGCACACCATGCCCGAAGTCCTCACAGATATAACCCATCAAGACATCTTCAAATGACTTATAACAATACACCTATCGGTACACCTCAAAAGCCCGAATTGGAGTCTACAGCACAGACATCCAAGTCTTTCGGTGAGCGCCTCCGTGCCGTCAAACAGACTCGCTGGATTCGGTTTGCCGTCGTGTCACTAATCTTCTTCGGCTGGGTGGTGCTGATGGGCAACCTCTGGCTTCTGCTCGTCTATCCCCTCCTGTTCGATATCTATCTTACCCAGTATATCCCCTACAACTGGTGGAAGAAGCATCCCAACCCGACGCGCACCATCATGGCATGGGTCGATGCCATCGTCTATGCCTTGGTGCTGATCTATTTCCTCTTCGCCTTCGTAGGGCAGCAGTATGAGATACCCTCCTCAAGCCTTGAGAAGTCGCTCTTGGTGGGCGACCGCCTTTGGGTCGACAAGACTGTCTATGGCGCGCGCGTGCCGCAGACTCCTATCCATTTCCCATTGGCTCAACACACCCTCCCGCTGCTCAACTGCAAGAGTTATGTCGACAAGCCTCAACTCGAGTATCACCGCATCCCGGGCCGCCGCAGCGTGGAGCGGGGGGATATCGTCGTCTTCAATTTCCCCAATGGCGACACGGTGGCTCTCAACACCGGCCCGCGCGATTATTACCAGGTGGTATACGATCTGCAACGCCAAGGTGTCGAGCAGCCTCGTCAATATATCGCCGACCATCCCGAACTCTTCGGCAAGGTGGTGTGGCGTCCCGTCGACCGCCGCGAGAACTATGTGAAGCGTGTCGTCGGACTCCCCGGCGAACGTCTCCGCATCGCTCATGACATCATCTATATCAATGGCAAGGCTATCGCCGAGCCGGAGAATGTGCAATATAATTACATCATCCCGGTCAAGTCGCGCATCAATCCCTACGATCTTCGCGACCTGGGCCTTCGCATGGAGGATATCGCCAATCAGCCGATCGACATCGCCGGCAATATAGTCTACGATCTTCCCCTCACCGCCGCGATGAAGGCTGAGTTAGAGAAGCGTCCCGAGATCGCCGGACCACTCGTGCGCGAAGCCGATGCCGGCCTCTTCGACCTCGGAGGGGTATTCCCATTGGGCAATGACTATGGCTGGACTCGTCCCGATATGGGTGAGTTCTGGATCCCCAAACGCGGATCTACGCTCCATCTTACTCTCAATAATCTCCCCATCTATCGCCGCGCCATCGCCGTGTATGAGGGCAATGATCTCAAGGTGAAAGATGGCAAAATCTTGATCAATGGCGAACCCACCGAGTATTACACCTTCAAGATGGATTATTTCTGGATGATGGGCGACAACCGCGACCGCAGTCTCGATTCCCGTTATTGGGGATTCGTGCCTGAGGACCACGTGGTCGGATCTCCGGTGTTCATCATCCTGTCGCTCGACCAGGATCGTGGCTGGACCGAGGGCAAGGTACGCACCGACCGCTTCTTCCGCTCTCCCAATCCCGACAAGAGCGCTAAGAAATGGTAACGCCTCTGACCACCACCCTCCGATGGGTGGAGACCTATCTTGACGAACTAAGCCATGGCGCCGACGAGATTTCCGCTCGCCTTGGTGCCGACAGAATAACCGAAGTGTCGGGCAAGTCTTTCGCCAGACTTCTTCTCCCCGACACTATCCTCACCATCCCGGTAGAAGGGGGTGCGGCCATTCTCAAGCGACGGAATGCCTGCCCCATCCTCTCCGAGCATGGCAAGTGGAGACGCGAACATCTCGGTGCCATCCGCACCATCTATGGCCGCGCTCCCTATTTTATCCATCTGATGCCTCGCCTCGAAGAGATCTACGACAACTCCCAAGGGATCTCCCTCGAAGAGTTCAACTCTCGACTCCTCGACTTGGCGCTCTCGATGATCGATCGTGATGCCCTCACTATGAGGATGACTGTCGATTCTTCTCGATTGATCCGCCAAGAGAAGCGACTCCTGATCGATCCCGACCTCTCGATCCTCGATGCCCTATTCCACATGGGCAAGGAGGTGACCCTGGCTCTTTGATAGATGTTTTTTGTCATTCTTTACTATTATGCTACACTTACGATCCCGATTCTCTCTGATTGTCGCAATCCTGGCGATGACGATCGTCGTGTGCAACCACCGAGTGCCGGCGCAAGACCCGGACGACAACTCGCCGCGTCTTGCCGTGAAGGCGTATGAGGGCTATACGCATTTCGTCGATGAGTATGGCGACACTTGCCGTATGACCTATATCAAGAACATCACGGTCTATCCGCCGATGCGCTTTAAGAACAAAAAGGAGGAGGAATTTTATTGGAAGACCGTGCGCGATGTCAAGCGCACCCTCCCATACGCGAAATTAGCCTTCTCTACGCTCTGCGAGACCTACGAGTATATCCAGACCATTCCCAACAAGAAAGAGCGAGAACGACACCTTAAAACGCTCGAGAAGGACATCTTCGAACAGTATAAGCCTGTTATCAAGAAGATGACCAAGAATCAAGGCAAGGTGATGCTCAAACTTATCTATCGGGAGACGGATCAAACTTCGTTTAATATCGTGAAGGCTTTCCTCGGGTCGTTCCGCGCCGGGTTCTGGCAAACGTTCGGACGCTTTTTCGGCATAAACCTTCGTGCCGGATATCATCCCGACAAGAATAAGGAGGATGCCATCATCGACCGCGTAGCCACCCTCGTGGAGCAAGGTGCTCTGTAATGTAACCAAATATAATACTAATTAACTTATCAAATAATTAAAAACCTAAACAAAATGAAGCTTTTCAAAACTTTAACAATTGGTCTGGTGAGTGTAACACTCCTTCTTGGAACTTCTTGTAACATGTCCAACACCGGTAAGGGTGCCTTGATCGGTGGCGGTAGCGGTGCTGCTGTAGGTGCCGGTGTAGGCGCCTTGATCGGCGACGGCAAGGGTGCTGCCATCGGTGCAGGTGTCGGCGCTGCTGTAGGTGCCGGTGTCGGCGCTTTGATCGGCAACCACATGGACAAGCAGAAGAAGCAACTCGAGCAGGAACTCGGACAGGCTGCTACTGTCGAGGAAACTACTGACCCCGAAACCGGCCTCAAGTCTATCCTCGTGACTTTCGAGGGTGGTATCCTCTTCAAGACCGGCAGCTACGAGCTCAGCAACTCTGCCAAGACTAATCTCGCTAACTTCGCTTCGAACCTCAACAGCGGTAACAACGCCAACACCAACATCGAGATCCTCGGCTTCACCGACAACACCGGTTCGTTCGAGGTAAACGAGAAACTCTCCAACCAGCGTGCCAACGCCGTAAAGTCGTTCATCGGCGGCAGAGGTGTTGCTTCTTCTCGTATGACTTCCAAGGGTATACCTATGGCTCAATACGTTGCCAGCAACGAAACTGCTGAAGGTCGCGCTCAGAACCGTCGTGTAGAGATCTACATCACAGCCAACGATGAGATGATCCGTCAAGCAGAAGCCGGAACACTCAAATAATCCCATCCCCCCATTAAGAAAGAGGTCTGCATTCCACCGATGCAGACCTCTTTTTCATTTTATAACACCACTTTATATAGTGGTAGTGTTTCACAGAGTGTGTGCTTTGGATTAAAGACGGGAGTATCAAGCTTGGCTGATACTCCCGTCTTCAGTTGGGTATTTGAGATATGATTTGATCAGATGAGTGATGCACCCTTTTCGATTGCCTTCTCGTTGAGAGGGATCAACTTGTGGTGACGCTCGGGGAGTGATTTCTTCAATCCCTTGATCACATTTTCCATCGGCAATTTATAGGTCATCGCCTTGAGCAATGCACCCATCACCACCATGTTGTAGGCCTTCGAGTTGCCGATCTCCAGAGTAGCCTCCATCGCATCGATAGGATAGATCTTAATATCATCGCGTGTCGGACGGTTGTGGATACCATTGGTGTCGAAGATCAAGATGCCGCCGGCTTTAACCTTGGGGGCAAACTTGTCGAGACTCTGCTGGTTGAGTGCCACTACGATATCATACTTATCGAGCACCGGCGAAGAGATCTTTGCGTCGGAGAGGATCACGGTGACGTTGGCAGTACCGCCACGCTGTTCAGGACCATACGAGGGCATCCAGGTCACTTCTTTGTCGTCCATCAGACCTGAATATGCAAGGATTTTACCCATTGAGAGCACACCCTGTCCACCGAAACCGGCTATAATTATTTCTTCTTTCATGATTGATTGGTCTTAAACGTTTTTAAGGTCGCCGAGAGGATATTTCTCGAACATGTGTTCTTCCATCCATTTGTTCGCCATTTCGGGAGTGAGCTTCCAACCGCTGTTGCATGTAGAAACGACCTCCACTACAGAAGTACCCTTCTTGGCGATGGCATTTTCGAAAGCCTTTTTGAGGGCTGCTTTGGTCTTGCGGACAGCGGCGGCTGTGTGTACAGACTGGCGAGTTACGTAGCAAGTACCATCGAGGATAGCCATAAGATTGGTGATCTCGAGGGGGTGACCATTCAGATCGACACGACGTCCGTAAGGAGTGGTGGCAGTCTTTTGGCCTACGAGAGTGGTAGGAGCCATCTGACCTCCGGTCATACCATAGATGGCATTATTAACGAAGATCATGACGATGTTTTCACCGCGGTTGGCGGCATGGATCGACTCGGCAGTACCGATGGCAGACATATCGCCGTCGCCCTGATATGTGAACACCACATTCTCAGGCCAGAGACGCGACATGGCTGTAGCCACTGCCGGCGCACGACCGTGGGCAGCTTCCACCCAGTCTACATTGATATAATTGTATGCGAATACGGCGCAACCTACGGGCGACACACCGACAGCATGGTCGGCAAGTCCCATCTCGGCGAGTACCTCTGCCAGAAGCTTGTGAATCACGCCGTGCGAGCATCCGGGGCAATAATGCATGTGGACCTCTTCCAAGAGTTCAGGCTTGCAATAGACCTTGTTCTCTTCTTTGATTATTTCTTCGATATTCATAACGTTGATAATAGAGCGTGATTATTATTTATTGATAATTTTCTCTTTGAGAGCTGTTACCACCTCTTCGGGGCTGGGGATGATACCACCGAGGCGACCGAAGTGCTCTACGGGGAGCGAGTCATGCACGGCGAGGCGTACATCTTCGATCATCTGGCCGGCGTTGAGTTCGACCACGAGCACACCCTTCTTGCCCTCGGCTGCTTTTCTTACAGCCTCTGTGGGGAAGGGCCAGAGGGTGATGGGGCGGATGATGCCCACCTTGATGCCCTCTTCGGCAGCGAGTTCGCGAGCCTTGTCAGAGATGCGGGCGATGGTGCCGAATGCCACGATCAGATAGTCGGCATCTTCCACGCCGATCTCTTCCCAGCGAGTCTCATTCTCCTCGATCTTCTTGTAGCGCTCCTGGAGTTGATGGTTGATCACCTCCATCTTGGCAGATTCGAGTTCGAGCGAAGTTACAACGTTACGTTTGCGATTATCCTTGCGACCGGTAGTGGCCCAGGGGCACTGTTGGCGGATCTCCTCTTCAGTGCGGCGAGGACGCTGCTCGGGGAGCACCACCTTCTCCATCATCTGGCCTACGATACCGTCGGCGAGGATCATACAAGGATTGGTATATTTAAATGCCAAGTCGAAGCCGAGGCCCACGAAGTCTACCATCTCCTGCACAGTAGAGGGTGCAAGCACGATAAGATGATAGTCGCCATGACCGCCACCCTTGGTGGCTTGGAAATAGTCGGCTTGTGAGGGCTGGATGGTGCCGAGACCCGGACCACCACGCATCACATTAAGGATCAATGCCGGCAGCGATGCTGCTGCAATATAGGAGATACCCTCCTGCTTTAGGCTTATACCCGGAGATGACGAAGATGTCATCACGGCTTTACCTGTCGCTGCGCCACCATACACCATGTTGATGGCTGCAAGTTCTGATTCAGCCTGAAGCACTACCATGCCGGTGGTCTCCCACGGCATTAGCTCCTCGAGTGTCTCGAGCACTTCCGACTGCGGGGTGATCGGATAGCCGAAATAGCCGTCACATCCATAGCGGATCGCAGCGTGAGCTATCGCCTCGTTTCCCTTCATTAATCTTACCTCTTCTTTCATACGGATTGTGTTTTCTTGATCTGTCTTAGATGGTTAGAGATTAGTCGTTTTACTTTTCTACCTTGCGGTATACCTCGATGCATGCATCCGGACATACCAAGGCACATGAACTACACCCGATGCAATTCTCCGGATTCGCCATGTAGGTGTAGTGATATCCACGGTCGTTTACTTCGTTGGGCTGCAATGCCAACGTGTCCGTCGGACAAGCCACCACACACAGGTTACACCCTTTACATCTTTCGATGTTGACGGTGATCGCTCCTCTTACTTTTGCCATTATTACAGTATTTTTTGGTTAAATTAATATTAGTCTCTGTTGGTCTGTAAAGCATAATTTTGCTCTTTTCAAACTTCGAAGACAAATATAGAAAATTTTCTTCTATTTTTTCAACAAAAAAAGTATGTTTTTCAACATGAATTTATTCATTTTTTGCTTTTATATATATAATGTGTATTTTTTGCTATTTTTATCTTTCCCTCCATTGCACATTACCCCCATCGAAGTGCAATTACCACGCAGATTTCCTCACCGACACACCTTGTTAAATTTTTATTAAATTCAATCCTGTTTCACTATCATATCCTGTTTTTTTGCTAATTTTGTTACCACTACACAGGATCGTCTATGATCCGCTCATATTGTCTCAACACTTTAGTTGCTTATGAAGAAGCATATTCTTGTGGTCGACGATGAGGAGACTCTCTGCGAGGCGTTGCGTTTCAACCTCGAGGCGGAGGGCTATGATGTCACCACTTCTCTGAGCGCCGAGGAGGTGCTGACCCTCGATCTTTCGCAGTTCGACCTGGTGCTCCTCGACATAATGATGGGGGATATCTCCGGCACCCAGTTAGCGAAGATTATGAAGAATAATCCCAACACGGCGCGGATCCCCATCATCTTCTGCACTGCCAAGGATAGTGAGGATGATATGGTCGATGGTCTCGACCTCGGCGCCGATGATTATATCACCAAGCCCTACACGCTACGCAATGTCATAGCGCGTGTCAAGAGCGTGCTCCGTCGCGTGAATGATGGCCAACTACCCGACCTCCCTACGGGCGATAAGCCCATCACCTTCGAGGGGCTGTCGATCATCCCTTCGCGCAAACTATGCATCGTCGACGGCGTCGAAGTCAAAATGCCTCGCAAGGAGTTCGAGATCCTCTGCATGCTCCTCTCCGACCCGGGGCGCATCTTCAGCCGCGACGAACTGATCCACGCCATCTGGCCCGGCGAAGTTATCGTCGTCGACCGTGTCATCGATGTCAATATCACCCGCATCCGACACAAGATCGGTAATTATGCCAAGTATATAAAATCTCGATCAGGTTACGGCTATGGCTTTATTCTCTAAGAAATGTGTACCCTATTGGAGCCGCCTCTTCCTATGGCTGGTGGCTTATTCGCTGATTCTGGTCGGCTCGGTGGTGATCTTCCAATATCACCGCGAGAAGCAGTTTAAGGCTGAAGAACTCAACGCCCGCCTCCAGCAGATCAATAGCGAAATCCTCGATGATATCGACGCCGGAATCCCGGTGGAGCAGAGTTGTAGCAATCATTCCGTCGGCGGGCTCCGCGTCAGCGTGATCAACAGCGCCGGCCGGGTGATCTACGATAATTCACTCGATAGTCTTCCTTCGGTCAACCATCAAAACCGCGAGGAGATAGCCCGCGCCATCGCCGTCGGCTCCGGTTATTCCGTGCGCCGACTTAGCCAGAGCACCGGCTCAAGTTATTTCTATTCCGCGCGCCGCGGCAAGGATGGCATCGTGGTACGCACCGCCATCCCCTATAGCGTGTCGCTCTCTTCGCTGCTCAAGGCTGACTATGGATTCCTCTGGGTGATCGGAGGCATCACGCTGATCATGTGTGTGCTCGGATATATCGCCACTCGCAAGATCGGACATCATATCTCGCGCCTTCGCGAATTTGCCGCCAATGCCGAACGTGGCGAACCGGTCTATGATGCCCGTCCGTTCAGCCACGATGAGTTGGGCGATATCTCCGCTCATATCGTGCGTCTGTATGCCTCGCTCCAACAGGCCATCGCCGAACGAGACCGCGAGCATCAAGCCACCCTCCGCGAACAGGAGGATAAGGTACGCCTCAAAAAGCAACTCACCAATAATATCAACCATGAACTGAAGACTCCGGTGGCATCGATACGCGTGTGTCTCGAGACCCTGATGACTTATCCCAATCTCGAGGAGAGCAAGCGACAGGATTTTATGAAGCGTTGTCTTGCTAATTGCGACCGCCTCTCCAACCTGCTGAACGATGTGTCGACCATCACTCGCATCGACGAGGGTAGTCAAACCATCGAACGCCGACCGGTAGACCTCGCCAAGATCATCGCCACGGTGGTCGACGATATGACCCCATTGGCGCAAAACAAGGGGGTGACCATAGCCAATAACACTCACGGCGCAATGCCGCTCAACGGCAATGCCTCGCTATTGGAATCGGTGTTTGTCAACCTGATCAACAATGCCTTGAGTTATAGCGGAGGCAATCGCATCGAGATCGTCGGCGGCACTGACAGCGACGGCATGATCCGTCTCTCCTTCTCTGACAATGGCTGCGGGGTAGACCCCACGCACTTGCCCCATCTCTTCGAGCGCTTCTACCGCATCGACAAGGGTCGCTCCAGGGCTGCCGGCGGCACCGGACTCGGACTCTCTATCGTCAAAAACAGCATCCAAGTGCACCAAGGAGAAATCCATATCTCCAACCAACCCTCCGGAGGCCTCCGCTTCGACATCCTCCTCCCCTCGCTGCAATAGCATTCTCTTGAAGGCATCAGCATCGGTGGTTGATTTTCAAATCTTTTCAGGGCTACTTTGGGATTTTTTTTGCTAAATATCGCTTTTTTTCGTAAATTTGCAGTTTGAGGATAAGTGGGGTCTTTTGAATACCCTCTATCCGATAGATCTTTTTATCAGTTTGTCATATCTCCGGATACAAACAATCTTAACAATCAGCAAGCTTACGACTTATGTTCGATCGCGCTATATATGACACCGTAATCGCTGTGATGCTTATACTCGCAGTTGTGGTCTTCTTCGCCCTGCAGTATATCACTGCAGGCTATGGCATGATGTATAACAAGAAGTGGGGACTTACCCTCAACAACCGCCTGGGGTGGGTGCTGATGGAAGCCCCCTCTTTCATAGCCATGCTTCTCTTCTGGCTCCTGAGCGATCGTGCTGCCGAGACCTCACTCATCGTGATGGCACTCCTATATGAACTCCACTATTTCCAGCGTTCTTTCATCTTCCCGATGCTGATCAGAGGGAAGGGACGTATGCCCATCGCCATCATTGCCATGGGAGTGCTCTTCAACTTGGTCAACGTGTATATGATCGGTGGCTGGATCTTCTATGTCAGCCCCGCAGATGCATATCCCACAGAATGGCTATACTCGCCGCAATTCATCGTCGGCATCATCATCTTCTTCGCCGGCATGCTGATCAATCTTCAGTCCGATCATATCATACGTCATCTCCGGCGCCCCGGTGACACACGCCACTACATCCCGCAAGGGGGAATGTATCGATATGTCACCTCCGCCAACTACTTGGGAGAACTCACAGAATGGATCGGTTATGCCATTCTGACCTGGAGCCTCGGCGGTGTCGCCTTCGTGGTCTGGACTTTTGCCAACCTCGCGCCGCGTGCCAAGTCGATCCACTCTCGATATATCAGTGAATTCGGCGACCAATATCGCTCACTCAACCGGAAATATATCATCCCTTATCTCTATTGACAAGATAAGGCAATTCTACTAAAGTTCAGACAATGAAACTATTTACCCCTGCCAAAATCGGACCCATCGAACTCCGCAACCGCACCATACGTTCGGCTGCATTCGAGGGTATGGGCAAAGATAACAACCCGACACAGATGCTCAAAGACTATCATGTCTCAGTGGCGCGTGGCGGGGTCGGTATGACCACTCTTGCATACGCAGGCATCTGCCGTTCGGCGCTCTCTTTTACCACTCAGTTATGGCTTCGCCCCGAGATAGTGCCGCAACTCCGCGACATCACCGACGCTATACATGCCGAGGGAGCCAAAGCCTCTATCCAATTAGGACACTGCGGCAATATGACCCACCGATCCACCACCGGCAGCATCCCTGTGGCGGCATCCTCCGGCTTCAATCTATACTCGCCTACCATATGCCGCGGCCTTCGCAAGGATGAGATCAAGCAGATAGCCCGATATTTCGGCGACGCTGTCCGCACTGCCCGCGATGCCGGATTCGACTGCGTCGAGATCCACGCCGGACATGGCTATCTAATATCGCAATTCCTCTCGCCCTATACCAACCATCGCCGCGACGAATTCGGCGGTTCGCTCGATAATCGTATGACTTTCATGAAGATGTGTCTCGAAGAGAGTCTCAACGCAGCCGGATCTGATATGGGTGTAATCGTCAAGACCAATATGCGCGATGGATTCAAGGGGGGGCTCGAGATCGACGATTGCCTCACTGTGGCTAAGGAGATCGAACGTGCCGGAGTCCATGGCATAGTCCTCTCCGGAGGCTTCGTGAGCAAGGCCCCTATGTATGTGATGCGCGGCGAAATGCCAATATACTCCATGACTCACTATATGAAACTCTGGTGGCTCAAATATGGTGTAAGACTCGTCGGCAAATACATGATACCCACAGAACCATTCAAACCGCTATACTTCCTCGATGATGCCCGACTCTTCCGCCGGGAGTTGAATCTCCCCCTGATATATGTCGGTGGAGTAGTGGATCGGCAGAGCGCTGACAAGGTGCTCGACGATGAGAACTTCGATTTCATACAGATGGGACGCGCCCTCCTGGCCGAACCCGATTTTGTCAACAAGATGAAAGAGGCCGGCGACCGAAATCATCACTGCGGATGCGAGCATGTCAACTATTGCATCGCCAGAATGTACTCTCGCGAGATGGCATGCCATAAACACTGTCCCAATCTTCCGCCACGCATCGTCAAGGAAATTGAAAAAATCAAACAGAGAAATGGCTAAAACCAAAGATAAACTTAGAGGTCGGATGGCAGTAGTGACCGGTGCCAGTAGCGGCATCGGTCTCTGCTTTTGTCGCACCTTGGCATCTATGGGGTGTGACTTGGTGATGATATCCAATCAGCAGGCGGAACTCGACGCCTACGCCGCCGAGATCGCCGAGACTGCCGGAGTCGCCACCTACCCCTTCTTCTGCGACCTGACCGCCTCTGATGCCGCCGAGCAGATCATCGGTTACTTGGATCGAAACCGACTTGACCCCGACTATCTGATCAATAATGCCGGCATCTTCTCTTTCAATCCGGTCACCGAGACGCCCCTCGGCAAGTTGCATTGCTTCATCGACCTGCATGTCACGGCTGTCACCATGCTGAGTCGTGCATTCGCCATCCGCTTCGCAGCTCGCGGTGGGGGTAGAATACTCAATATGTCGTCGATGTCTTGCTGGATGCCGATGCCCGGCATCGCCATGTACTCCTCGACCAAAGCCTATATCCGCGTATTCTCTCGTTCTCTTCATTATGAAATGCGCGACAGCGGCGTTTCTGTCACTGTGGCTTGCCCCGGCGGCATCGCCACCGACCTCTTCGGGCTCCCTAAGAACCTGCAACGACTCGCCGTGAACATCGGGGCTCTGCAAACTCCCGAGAAATTCGCTCGTAAAGCCATCGGCAAAATGCTCAAAGGCAAAAAGCAATATATCAATGGCTTTATCAATAGAATCGCGATCGTTTTTGTCGCCTCACTCCCCACATGCCTCCGCATGATCATCAAGCACAAGATGCTCGACAAGAACATCACTCGTCCATAATCAAACCCGGTAGACATTATGCCCAATCGTTTAGTAGAAATAATCGACCGACAAGCCGCCCGCATCGGAGAGCGCGAAGCCTACCGATTCTGTTGGCGCAAAGAGGGTGAGTGGCTCTCGACCTCTTGGAGCGAATTTGCTCTCCAGGTCAAAGTGGCAGCCAAGGCTCTCGCCACTTTCTCACTCGACCCCCAAGATAGAATTGCTATTTGCTCTCCCAATTCTCCTCAGATACTCATCACCGAGTTCGGTGCTTACCGCAATCGTCTCGCTTGCATCCCCATATATCCGAACAGCAGCCAGGCGCAATTCGATTTCATCGTCAAGGATGGCGGCGCTCGCTTCATCTTCGTAGGAGATTCTCATCAATATGCCTTGGCCTATCGCCACTGGAAGAGCAATCCCGATATCAAGAAAATCGTCATCTTCAAGAACGATGGCCTTCAACTCGAAGCCGATGACACGGTGTCCATCTTCTGGGATGACTTCGTAAGACTCGGTATGGATGCCCCGGCTGAGATTCAAGCCCTTGTGGATCAGCACATCGACCAGTCTCGGGGCGAAGATATCGCCACCCTTATCTACACCTCCGGCACGACCGGACAGCCCAAGGGTGTGATGATCACTCACGACAATTATGATGCCGCCATACAGGCTCACCTCGATATGCTCCACACCATCAAGGATGACGATCTCTCCATGTCTTTCCTCCCTATGTGTCATATCTTAGAGAAGGCTTGGTGTTACTTCCTCATCTGTCGCGGCATCACCATCGCCGTGAATTATGACCCGCGTGTCATCACCGAGACCATACAGATGGTGCACCCCACTCTGATGTGTTGCGTGCCCCGATTCTGGGAGAAGGTATATGCTGCCGTCAAAGAGAAACTCGAAGAGATGTCATGGATCCAACGGGCCATGGTGAGTCGGGCTCTGAAAGTCGGCAAGCGCCGCAATCTCAAATATCAGCGCCGTGGCATCAAAGCCCCATTCCTGCTCGAAAAGGAATATCAATTCTGGGATCATCGCCTCTTCTCTATCCTCAAGAAGGCTGTCGGAATACCCAATCCCAACTTCTATCCTACTGCCGGAGCGGCTATCTCCGACTCAATATGCGAGTTCTTCCACTCCATCGGCATTAACTTGCTCGTGGGCTATGGCCTCTCCGAGACCACTGCCACCGTCTCCTGCTTCCCATACGTCGACTATCAGATCGGCACTGTAGGTCGCCCTATCTCCTGCGTCGATGTGCGCATCGATGATAATGGCGAAATCCTGGTCAAGGGTCCGACCGTGACTCCCGGTTATTACAACAATCCCGAGGCCAATCGCCTGGCTTTCACATCCGACGGTTATTTCCGCACCGGTGATGCAGGATACCTCACTGAGCAAGGACATATCGTACTGACTGAGAGGGTGAAAGATTTATTCAAAACCGCAAATGGGAAGTATGTAGCACCCCAGCAGATGGAGTCGCGCCTCGTCGAAAATAAATATATCGAAGAGGTGACCGTGATAGGCGACCGTCGCAAATTCGTTTCCGCCTTGGTGGTGCCATGCATGCCGCAACTGTGTGAATGGGCTACATCTCAAGGCATCAACCCGAACGACCCCCATCTTCTCGACCGCGTCGAGACAGTCCGCTTCGTAATGAGCGAGATCGAAAAATACCAGCAAGACCTCGCCGGATATGAGAAAATCAAACGCATCACGCTGCTCAATCGACCCTTCTCGCTCGAAGATGGAGAGATCACCAACACGCTCAAGGTGAAGCGTTCGGTAGTCGCCAAGCACTTCGCCGATCGCATCGAGCAAATGTATTCCGACAAATATATCCTTGCCAATGAGCGTTGAAAACCGGAGAAAATTTTGTAAATTTGCACCATGATAACAACCGACCAATTTAAGCAGATCGAAACGCGCGTATCCGACCTCAAGCGATACCTCGACATCGACAATAAGAAGATCGAAGTCGAAGAGGAGGAACTGCGCACACATGTGGCTGATTTCTGGGAGAATCGTGACAAAGCGGAGGCCCAGATGCGCAAGATTAAAGGAATCCATTTCTGGATCGATTCATATACCTCTGTCGAAAAGCAACTCGATGAGTTGCGTCTGGCGCTCGAATTCCTCAAGGATGAACTCGTGTCGGAGGAGGATGTAGACTCTCAGTATGAGACTCTGCTCAAAGAGGTGGAAGACCTCGAACTTCGCAATATGTTGCGTCGCGAAGAGGATAAACTTGGCGTCGTACTCAAGATCAACTCCGGCGCCGGAGGCACTGAGTCGCAAGACTGGGCATCGATGCTGATGCGTCTGTATCTTCGTTATGCCGAGCGCCATGGCTATAAGACCTCTATCGCCCAACTCGAAGATGGCGAGGAGGCCGGCATCAAGTCTGTCACCATCAATATCGAGGGGGACTATGCCTACGGATTCCTGAAGGCTGAAAATGGTGTGCACCGCTTGGTGCGTGTATCCCCCTACAACGCTCAGGGCAAGCGTATGACCTCCTTTGCTTCGGTGTTCGTAGCCCCTCTGGTCGATGACACCATCGAAATCCAGGTCGAGACTGCCCGCATATCGTGGGATACTTTCCGTTCGGGTGGCGCCGGCGGTCAGAACGTCAATAAGGTGGAATCGGGTGTTCGCCTCCGCTATCAGTTCAAAGACCCCTATACCGGCGAAGAGGAGGAGATCCTGATCGAGAACACCGAGACTCGCGATCAGCCCAAGAACAAGGAGAATGCCATGCGCCAACTCAAGTCTATCCTCTATGAGAAAGAATTGCAACATCGCATGGAGGAGCAGGCCAAGGTCGAGGCGGGCAAGAAGAAGATCGAATGGGGCAGCCAGATACGCAGTTATGTCTTCGACGATCGTCGTGTGAAGGATCATCGCACTAACTATCAGACTTCGGATGTCAATGGTGTGATGGATGGCAAGATCGACGAATTCATCAAGGCATACCTGATGGAGTTCGCCGACAGCCAAGAGTCATAATAGACTCTGTATCAAGCCAAGCAAAACTGATTAAAAAAAAAACAACGGGTTGGGAATCATAGATTCTCGACCCGTTCGATTATCATCTTGGGAGTGATGCCTGCCAGGCAGTGGTAATCGCCGCGTTCGCATGGGCGATCGCCCACGGGCGAGCATGGGCGGCATGTCATGTCGAGTTGGACTACATCGCGAGTGCGCTGTCCCCAGCCCATATATCCGGCGTATGGATGCGTAGCGCCCCAGACGCTCACCGTCGGCAGACCGACGAGCGATGCCAAGTGCATGTTGGCGCTATCCATCGTCAGCATCCGGTCGCAATGACTCAGCAGGGATAATTGCGCCTCCAACGAGAGACGCTCGCCCGATACGTTTGCCACCCCGGGATAGCGGTGGGCTATCCGCTCGGCGATCTCCTCTTCGCTCTTGCCATAGCCGAAGAGGAACACACGATGCCCATCCTTGCCGGCAAAATGCTCGATCACTCGCTCCATCTGCTCGATGGGATACATCTTGCCCCGATAGCGCGCGAAGGGGGCTATCGCTATCCATGTCTCCCCTTCTCGCTTGGGTCTACTCACCTCGGCAAACAATCTCTCATCGCCTCGTTGTCCGGCTCCCCAGATCGTATCAAAATCATTGGCCAATGCGATCCCCGACTTGTAGAACACATCGCGATAACGCTCCGACATCGGTTTGAGTTGTACCAACACCTTGTTGACTCGTCGTGTCAACTCATTCAGAGCGCGTGTGCCCTTGTTGATACACCCCACCTTCACGCCACACATGCGCATATAGAAGCGCATCTTGCGACTCTCTCCTTCATCCTGCAAATCGATGAAATCGGTCACTTCATAGCGACCTATCAATGCCCGAACCAAGCGCCACAACCCTGTGATGCCACGGTAATTATCAAAATTTACACTCGACACAGTGAGATTTGCAGGCCGATTTACAAAAATCCCTGCCGCATGATGATGTGTCAGAAAGTAAAACGACACTCCCGGATTGGCATAACATGCGTCATAGACCGACGGCAATGCCATAGCCACATCTCCTAATTGCGAAAACCGCGCTATCAACACCGCGCGACGCTCTTTAATCTTCCCCATATTTTCTGTCCGGTTATGTTTTTCTCTGAATGATTGGATTAGAGCGCACTCTATGCTATCAAGGTGGCAGGAACACGCTCTTATTATGCGCAAATTTACAAACAAAAAAATATAATTCGGGAGTCTTAACAAAAAAAATGTTAACATTGGGGCTTTATAGCAAAATTTGACCCTCTTTTAGACACTTAATCCGACAAAAAATCGCTATCTTTACGAAAAATTTGCTTTTATGGATAAGAAGGTTCAAATTTATTGCCGCAACACAAGTTCCTACATCGACATCGATGGCGGAACTTCACTTATGCAAATAGCCGACGGTCTTAATCTTGGTCTAAACTATGACCCGATCTGCGCATTGGTCAATAACAAGCCGGAGCACCTCGGTTTCAACGTCTATACCCCCAAGCAAGTGGAGTTCGTCGACCTCACCTCCTCGGAGGGTAAAACCACCTACACCCGCACTCTCTGTATGCTCCTATATCGCGCATTGAATTATATCGACCCATCGCTCTCCATCAGATATGAACATTCGATATCTCACGGCATATTCTGTCGTATCTTCGATAAGGCAGGCAATATCATCTCCATATCCGACTCGCTGGTGGAGCAAATCAAACAGAATATCTCCGATCTTATAGCCAAGGACCTTCCCCTCCTTCGCTACGAGAAACTCACTGCCGATGTGATCGAAATCTTCCGCCGCCAGCGCCTCGACGACAAAGTGAAACTTCTTGAAAGTGTTTCCACACTCTATACCTCCTACTATACTCTCGATGGGCTTGCCGATTCATTCTACGGCCCGTTGGCCCCTTCGACACGATATATCCAAGCATTCGACTTGGTGGCTTGGCACGATGGTCTCCTGCTCCTCGGTGCCGACAGCCTGAATCCCTCGTTCCCGGCTCAACCCGAGAAGCAGGCGAAGATGTATGATGCTTTCACCCAGTATCTCAAATTCAACAGCATCATCGGTGTCTCTTACGTCGGTGAACTCAACAATGCTATCGCCAATCGGCGCGCCGCCGACCTGATCAATGTGGCGGAGGCTCTCCACAATAAGCGACTCGGTCGCATCTCCGACCAAATCATGGAGCAGGGTGCCTCCCTGATTTTCATCGCCGGCCCTTCTTCTTCAGGCAAAACCACCACCGCCAAGCGTCTCGCCATACAACTCATGACCAATCTGATGGTGCCTAAACTCATCTCGCTCGACGATTATTTCGTCAATCGTAAGAATACCCCTCTCGACGAAAATGGCGATTACGACTATGAGTCGATCTATGCGCTCGACCTCGACCTCTTCCACTCCGATATGCAGAAACTCCTCCGCGGAGAGGAGATCAACCTCCCTACCTATAGTTTCGAATTGGGTGAACGAGTGGAAAAGGAGCGCCCTCTACGCCTCAACAAGAATGATGTGCTCATCATCGAGGGTATTCATGGTCTCAACCCCATACTGAGCGAAGGACTCCCTGCCGACCGCATCTTCAAGATGTATGTCTCGGCGCTGACCACTCTCCATATCGACAATCACAACTGGATCTCCACTTCCGACAATCGACTCTTGCGTCGCATCGTGCGCGACAATAAATATCGCCACACCTCTCCCCAGGACACAATACGCCGTTGGCCCAGTGTCCGCCGTGGCGAAGAACGTTGGATCTTCCCCTTTCAGGAGAATGCCGACGCCACTTTCAATTCGTCGCTCCTCTTCGAACTCGGGGTGATGAAACGATATGCTCTCCCGCTGCTCGAGAATGTGCCTCACAACATCCCCGAGTATGCCACGGCTTACCGCTTGCGACGACTCCTTAACTGCTTCTGCGATATCCCCGAAGCTCAAGTGCCATCAACTTCGCTCCTGCGTGAGTTCCTCGGTGGCTCTTCTTTCCATTATTAATCTCTACGTCTAACTTTGCACCTCGCTCCCCAATCTCGTTATGAAGGATTTTTCTCGCGAAGATATCGACCGCTACATCGACCTTATCGAACAGGGTAATGTCGATGCCCTCCTTCCCGAAATCGACGAACTACACCCCGCCGATATTGCCGAACTTTTCCAAGACCTTAACCTCCATCAGGCTGAATGGCTCTTCGAACTTATCCCCGATAAGGAGAAGAAGGCTGACGTCTTGATGGAACTCGATGAGGAGGATCGTAAGAAACTGCTCGAAGGGATGGACTCCGAGCAAATCGGTCATTTCATCGACCTGCTCGACACCGACGACGCTGTCGACCTGATCCAGGAACTCGATGAAGAAGACCGCGAAGAGGTGATCCAAAGCATCGAGGATGTGGAGCAAGCCGGCGATATCGTCGACCTCCTTCAATATGACGAGGACACCGCCGGCGGTCTGATGGGCACGGAACTTATCTCGGTCAATGAGAATCTGTCCATGCCCGACTGTCTGCGCGAGATGCGCCATCAAGCCGAAGATCTCGACGATATCTATAATGTCTATGTCATCGATGACGATCAGCGCCTCAAGGGTGTACTCCCCCTCAAGAAGATGATCACCCATCCCTCGGTGTCGAAGATCAAGCATGTCATGGAAACCGACCCGGTGGCTATCAAGGTCGATACCCCTATCGAAGATTTAGCCATCGACTTCGAAAAGTATAATCTCGTGGCTATGCCGGTGATCGACTCTATCGGGCGGCTCGTCGGGCAGATCACCGTCGACGACGTCATGGACCAGATCCGTGAGCACTCCGAACGCGACTATCAGCTCGCCTCCGGTATCTCCTCCGATATCGATGCCGATGACTCGATCTTCGCGCAGACCAAGGCTCGTCTCCCTTGGCTATTGATAGGAATTATCGGTGGTATTATCAATTCGCTGATACTCGGTGGTTTCGAAAGCCAGATCGCAGCTGTCACAGCCCTGGCATTCTTTATCCCTCTGATCGGCGGCACCGGCGGTAACGTCGGCGTGCAGGCTTCTGCCATCGTGGTCCAGGGTCTCGCCAACGGACGTCTCGAACTCTCCGATTTCTGGAACCAAATATGGCGAGGACTCCTCATCTCGCTACTCAATGCGCTGGTCATCTCCGGAGTCGTCTTCCTATATATCACCATCACATCTCCGGGACAGTATGCTCTGGTCTGGGCTGTATCGACATCCCTTTTCGCCGTCGTAATCTTCGCTACAGTCTTCGGCACACTCGTGCCTCTGACTCTCGAAAAACTGAATATCAACCCCGCCCTCGCCACCGGACCCTTCATCCAGATCACCAACGATGTGGTCGGCCTCCTCATCTATGTCGGCATGTCGATATGGATGCTCCATATCTTCCCGATATCATAATTGTCCAACCATCTCTCTATTATCAAAAATCTCATCCCTATCGCCGGACTCTCTCCGGCACTATATTTAATTTATGAGCAAACCGGTCGAAACTCCTCTAATGGCGCAATATGTCGAGATGAAAAAGAAACATCCCGACGCTATCCTCCTATTCCGTGTGGGCGATTTCTATGAGACTTTCTCCGAAGATGCCATCGCCGCCTCCAAGATCTTGGGGATCACTCTGACACGCCGCGCCAATGGCAAGGCTGCATACGTCGAACTGGCAGGATTCCCTCACCATGCTCTCGACACTTACCTCCCACGTCTGGTCAGAGCCGGTCGGCGCGTGGCTATCTGCGAGCAACTGGAGGATCCGAAACTCACCAAAAAATTAGTGAAGCGTGGCATCACCGAACTTATCACTCCCGGTGTCAACCTCAACGATAATTCCCTCTCGGCGAAAGAAAATAATTTCCTCGCCGCCATCCATGTCAATCATCAGTCGGTCGGTGTCGCTTTCCTCGATATCTCCACCGGTGAGTTCCTCTGCTCGCAAGGCTCGGTAGAGGATATCGACAAACTCCTCTGCAACATCAAGCCCAAGGAGTTGCTCCGCATCAATGGCTTGCGCCAGTGGTGTGACGATAATATCCACCACCGCTGCGCTACTTTCGACCTCGATGATTGGATCTTCACCTCCGATGCCGCCGAAGTGCGTCTCTCTTCTCAATTCGGCACAAAGAGTCTGAAGGGCTTCGGTGTGGATCGACTCCCCGATGCCGTGATTGCCGCCGGGGCTGTGCTCCATTATCTCGATATCACCCATCACACCGACTTGCGTCATATCACCGGCTTGGGACGTATCGACTCGACCCGATTCGTGGCTCTCGACCCATTTACGGTGCGCAACCTCGAACTGGTGGCACCCCTCTCTCCCGACGGCCTCTCGCTCTTCGATGTGCTCAATCACACCTCCACCCCTATGGGAGCAAGACGTCTCCATAATTGGATCCTATTCCCGCTGCTCGACCTCAAGGAGATAGCCCGACGTCACGACATCGTCGATTACCTCTTCAAAGACCCCGACACACGCTGCCGTGCCCTCGATGCCCTGCAACGTGTCGGCGACCTGCTCCGACTTATCACCAAGGTGGGGGCTCTGCGCATCTCTCCTCGCGATTGTGTCGCCCTGCGCACTTCGCTCGCCGCCACTACTTCGCTCGCCGCTATCTTGCGCCAATCCAACTCCGAGCCTCTACATGAAATCGCCGAGAAGATGGCTGACTGCTCTTCGATCATCTCTACTCTCGAAAAGACGCTCCTCCCCGATGCACCCGCCGTTCTCGGACGTGGCGCCGCTATCGCCCCGGGGGTCAACGACCAACTCGACGAACTCCGTGCCCTCCACGCCAATAGCCGCCAGACTCTCCTCGATATGCAGACTCGCGAGTCGGAACGTACCGGCATCCCTTCTCTCAAGATTGGGTTCAACAATGTCTTCGGCTATTATATCGAAATACGAAATACCCACAAGGATAAGGTCCCAACTGAATGGATCAGAAAGCAAACCCTGGTCAGCGCCGAAAGATATATCACTCCCGAACTCAAAGAGTATGAGGAGAAAATCGTCAACGCCGAGGAGAATATCAATAAGATAGAATCGGAAATCTTCGCCTCCCTGGTCGACGGTTTGATGAGACTGATACCCGATATGCAGAGCCATGCCTCCGCCACCGAATATATCGACTGTCTCTTGTCTTTCGCCGATGTGGCTGATTGCAACCATTACGTACGTCCGGTGGTCGATGACTCTTTGGTCACCGATATCTGCGAGGGGCGTCACCCGGTGATCGAACGTCGTCTCCCCGCCGGCGAACCTTATATCTCCAATTCGCTCACACTCGACTGCGATAAGACTCAGATCATGATGATCACCGGCCCCAATATGTCGGGTAAGTCTGCCCTCTTACGTCAGACCGCTCTCATCACACTGATGGCCCAGATCGGATCGTTCGTGCCGGCACAAAGTGCCCGCATAGGCTATGTCGACAAGATTTTTACTCGCGTCGGCGCTTCCGACAATATCTCCTCGGGCGAGTCTACTTTCATGATCGAGATGAATGAGGCTGCCGCCATCCTCAACAATATGAGTCCCCGTTCGCTCATACTCTTCGATGAGTTGGGTCGCGGCACTTCCACCTACGATGGCATCTCGATAGCCTGGGCGATCGTGGAGCATATCCATGAAAATGCCATCGCCCACCCTCGCACCCTCTTCGCCACTCATTATCACGAACTTAACGAAATGGCAGCCTCTTTCCACAGGATCGTCAATTTCAATGTCTCAGTCCGCGAGATCAATGGCAAAGTCGTGTTCATGCGTAAACTCGAACCGGGAGGATCGGAACATAGTTTCGGTATCCATGTGGCGCGACTTGCCGGCATGCCCCCATCGATCGTGAGACGTGCCGACCAAGTGCTCAAACGCCTCGAACAGGCCTCCGAAAGCAGTTCCCAAAAGCCGGCTCTCGCCGACCTCGGAAAGGCTCGCGATGGCTACCAACTCTCCCTCTTCCAACTCGATGACCCTCTCCTATCTCAAATCAGAGACCGCCTCTTGGGACTCAATATCGACAACCTAACTCCCATCCAGGCGCTCACCACTCTTCATGACCTGCAAGGCCTCTTGACAGGCAAGAATCAATAAGAGCGCGTTCCTTAAATTTTTATCCATCTATGAAAGATCAAACCGTATTATTTCATTCCACGATTTTCGGCCCCGTTCATTCACGCCGCCTCGGCGTGTCGTTGGGGGTAAATCTTATGCCTAATGATGGCAAAATATGCTCGTTCGATTGCCTCTATTGCGAAGCCGGATATAACGCCCAGGGGGTCGGTACCACCGGATTGCCGACCATCGAGCAGGTGTCGGCCGATCTCAAAGCCACTCTCCAAAAAATGCATGGCGCCGGCGAGCGTCTCGATGTCATCACTTTCTCCGGCAATGGCGAACCAACCCTCCATCCTCACTTCCCGGAGATCATCGATGAGGTGATACGCCTGCGAGATGCATATTTCGCCGAAGCCAAAATATCCGTGCTCTCCAATTCGACTCGCATCTTCGACGACCGTGTGGCTGATGCCCTGGATCGCGTCGACAATAATATCCTCAAACTCGACTCCGCCATCGAAGACACGATGCGTCTGATCGACCGCCCCAACGATCCGAATTTCACCGTGGAGCGTGTCGTGGAGCGACTCCGCCGTTTCGAAGGTACTGCCATCATCCAGACCATGATGTTGCGCGGCGAACATGAGGGCACTCCGGTCGATAACACCACGCCCGAGGAGATCGAGGCTCTGATCGAGGCTTACCTCTCCATACGCCCACGCGAAGTGATGCTCTATAGTATCGACCGTTCCACCCCCGAAGAGAACCTGATCAAGGTGGAACGCCCCGAACTCGAGCAAATCGCCGCCCGCATCTCTGCCGCCGGTGTCACAATCCAGCCCTTCTCCTGATCTTTAATGCGCATTCCTTAAAACATCCCTCTTTTCTCCCGACATTTATCTGATATGGCTATCAATCCACCACTTCTGCATCCCGGCGACCATATCGCCATCATCTCTCCCGCCACCATCGTCAATCCCGATTATATAGATGGCGCCTGCCGACATCTCCGTCGTGAGGGGTTCGTGCCGGTGGTGATGCCACATGCCAAGGGGGATGCTTGCGGCTCTTACGCCGCCTCCGACGCCGATCGTCTTTCAGACCTCATTGAGGCGTATCGACGCCCCGAAATCAAGGCTATCCTCTGCGCTCGCGGCGGATATGGTTGCAACCATCTCTTGCCCCGCATCCCGTTTGAACTCTTGCGAGATAACCCCAAATGGCTCATCGGTTTCAGCGATATCTCCGCCCTGCATGCCCTCTCCCTGCGTGCCGGACTCATGTCGCTACATGCCCCGATGGCTAAGCACCTCACCCTCCTCCCCGACGACCATTACACCACCCAAGCCCTCTTCGATATCCTCCGAAAGGGTCTCCCTCATACATATACCATCCCCTCGTCGCCACTCTCGAAGCCCGGCACAGCACAAGGCATACTCGTAGGGGGAAATCTCGCCGTAATCAACGGACTGGCTGCCACCCCCTTCGACCCTTTGGCTCCCGATGCCGCCGACAATATAATCCCCGGCAAAGACACACCGGTGATTCTACTCATAGAGGATATCTCTGAGGCTATATATGCCGTGGAACGTATGCTCATAAGACTTATCCTCAGCGGCACTATCTTTCGCATCAAAGGGCTGATAATCGGCCAATTCACCGAATATCGCCCTGACCTCAACTTCACCGACATGGAGAGCATGATCTCTCGGCTCCTCGCCGACTTCGCTCCCGACCTCGAAATCCCGATAGCCTACCAATTCCCCGTAGGTCATGTCGACGAAAACCTCCCCATACCCCTCGGCTCTATGGCAACCCTCGCCATCACCCCCACCACCACAACCCTCACCATGCAATACCCCCAATAATATAGAACGCACTCTAATACAATTTTTTGTGGGTTTTTGCGTTATTATGTTGAGTTAATTTTACTCTTTTTTGTCAACTTATCAGAATATTATATAATGACAACCAAATCTGCTTTCCTGCATATTCTCACACTCTGTGTGGCAATCTGTTCGGTCTTCTCGGTTCAGGCTTCTCGCAAGTTGGATGGTCTTGATCCTGCATGGACTCTCTATACGGCATACGATAATCTGCCTCGCAAGATCTTCGACACTCCTGATGCTACATATTTCTTCGTGCATCAGCATATCTATAATACTACATCATATAGTCAGTATTACGCGAATCCGTCGGGGGGAATCTTCCGTTATGATAAGAACAATCCGGCTGCCGGCATCGTCGATATGGCTCTTACCACCCCCTTCTCGGGCTTCGATATGCGCATAGTGGCTGTCGACCCGACCGGCGATGTTCTGGCTGTGGGTTATATGGATGGTGGTGTCGATGTGATCAAGGCCGGCAAGGTGACTTATTTCGATGATATCAAGAATATTATCAACCCCGGCGGCTCTAAGATCAGCGGCTTGACTATCGATCCCGCCACAGGCGATGTGTTCGTATCGACCGAATGTGGATTTATGCAGATCGATGGCAATTCGCTGCAAGTGAAAAGAAATATCGATCTGGGCAAGAAGGTAAGCGATGTTTGCAGCGTGGGAGATCGCCTTGTGGCCATCATCGACGGTTCGCTCTACACAGCCCCTATCGATGCCAACATCACCGGCTTCGGATCTTTCGCTACAATGTCGACAACCGCATCCACCGGACAAATACGCCTTATGCCCTTGGGGGCCAACGATTTTGCCACCCTCAACGCCAGCGGAGTCATTTATACCGTAAGTTATCGCAACAATCAGTGGACAGCCACCAAAAAGATAAGCGACTCCGGACTTCTCCGCGCCGCCAATCTTTCAGTGGTGGATCGCCTTGAGCATACTCTTTCTGCCACGGCTACAGGCTATTATCTTGCCACCACCTCCAAAGCATATTTTATCAATCGCCCCGCTGACGCCACGTCGCTTCCGACCGTCACTACCATTTCACTGCCGGGAGGAGTTTCACAGTTCTCGGCATCTTACGATGGGGTAAATTTCTGGTTTAACACCGAACGTGGACGTTTCCACACCAACACCTATAGCAATAGCACCTGGTCGGGACTCTCCGCCGGCATGCGCCCGCAATGCCCCTTGACAGCGATGGATGTCGAGTTCCAATATTCTACGGAATATGGTCTTGTGACTGTCAATGTCTGCTCGATGCTAAGAGGCACCAACACCAACAAGACCCTCCCGATGCTTGTTTCATCTTATCGCAACGGCAGTTGGTATAATCTTGCGCCATCATTCTATATACCCAAAACAGCTCAAACCGACGACACAGCCCTCTCCGTATTTGTCAACAATCGACAACAATTTCCCATTGCTGATCCAATGGGATTTGCTATAGATCCGGCTATGCCCAATGTCTTGCATACAAGTTCGGTATGGACCGGCAATGCCTCCATCTATCTTGACGATCCCTCTCACGATCCTATCTTGATGCGTTCGACCAACGACCATACATTAGATGCATTCAACCCATATTACCTCCTTGATGCTCAATCATGGAGCACGTTCAATCCGACCTATACCCTAGGCTTTGACAGCGATAACAATCTCTGGT